>CAZXZK010000017.1:23263-31547 GCA_964645295.1 uncultured Cytophagales bacterium
GAGCTCCCAAACCTGTTACTACGACTCTTTTTAATTCCATATTTCCTTTTTTTATTTCAAAAAAAAAGTCAATTCATATGTGCAAAAGGTAAAACCTTAGTTACACATACCAATTGACTATTAATGATTCAAATATTACTTAGAATTTTCTTCTAAATAAGAAATTGCTTGACCTACAGTTTGAATATTAACTGCTTGATCATCTGGGATGGATACATTAAATTCTTTTTCGAATTCCATGATTAATTCCACGGTATCCAATGAATCAGCACCTAAATCGTCTGTAAATGAAGCCTCAGGAGTTACCTCCGACATTTCGACACCTAATTTTTCTACGATGATGCTTTTTACTTTTTCTGAAATCTCTGCCATTTTAATTAAATTTTTTAGGAAACAAAAACGATGCAAATATTAAAATAAAAAAATTAAAAACAAAGCGAAGCTGCACCTAATAACCCCGCATCATTACCTAATAATGCTTTTTTTATTGATAATTTCTCAAGATAGGTTGGAGTAAGCCAATAATTAAGCTCCATTTCCATACTTGGTAAAATAAATTCAAAGGCCGCAGAAATTCCACCTCCAATGAAAATATTCTTGATATCTAAAATTCGAATCAAGCCGACAGCAGCATTTCCCAATAATTTTCCAACTTCATGCCAAACCGCCAAAGCCAATTCGTCTCCTTTTTCTGCTGCCACCACCAAGGAAGTAGTGGAAATGGTTCCATCATCTGCCAAAAGGGTAGGCTTTTTAAACTCCTTCCGCATTTTATTAGCCATTTGAAGTAATTCTTTTTTGCCTATATTTCTTTCTAATACTTTTCCATTGATGGAAGGGACATGCCCCGGTTCCATGGCATTGCCATCCCCTCCTAAAAATATTTTTCGATCAATAATGGCCGCACCACCAACTCCTGTGCCAAGGGTTAAGAAAATAAAATCTTCTGGCATAGTTTCTTTTTCTGGACTAAAATAGAATTCCCCTAAGGCAGCTGCATTAGCATCATTTTCCATGAAAAAAGAATATCCAGGAAATTTTTTCTCCAAAATTTCAATTAAAGGTGTACCATCCGTCTCTGGAATGGCGGTTATTTCAACCAAAGTCCGACGATCCTTTGTCATGATACCAGGCAATCCAATACCCACTTTTTTGATATTTTTATATTGATACAAAAATAAACCAATGGCATCAGCCAAGCGATCAACAAAATGGTTAGATTCTCTCCAGGTTGCAGTATCATAGGATTGAAAATGATTGATGATGCCATTTTCTGGGTGAACTACCCCCATTTTTACTCCAGTTCCTCCAACATCTATTCCTAGATATTCTTCCATATATACTAGTTTAAAAAGTCTTAATTTTAAAGCCCAAAAATACTCAAATATTTAGAAATTAACAATTAGTTTCAGGATCATAAATTAGCTAATTCAACAAAATTCTCCACAGACAAAGCCTCCGCTCTTAAGTCTAACAAAGGATGTTCTGGTAAATTCAAGGATTTTAATGCATTTCTCAAGGTTTTTCTTCGTTGGTTAAATCCTAATTTCACCAACATTTTGAATCTCTTGGGGTCACAATTTAATTCTTTCCCTCGGATTCTTTTTAGCCGGATAACCCCAGAATGAACTTTGGGAGGTGGATTGAATACCTCCGGACCCAAGCTAAATAGGTATTCAATTTCATAATAGGCCTGTAACAAGACCGATAATATGCCATAAGACTTATTTCCAGGTTTAGATGCCAATCTTTCTGCGACTTCTTTTTGAAGCATTCCTACTACTTCTAAACATTCATCCTTATGTTCTAAAACTTTAAAAAATATCTGAGAAGAAATATTATAGGGAAAGTTTCCTACAATGGCAAAGGGCTTACCTTCGGTGATTTTCTCTAGTGGATACCGTAAAAAATCAACACCATGAATATTTTCTTTTGGAAATTCAGGAAAATTTACCTTTAAATATTCCACCGATTCTATATCAATTTCTAATAAATGAGTTTCAAATGTTTTTTTTTGCTGAAGGAATTGTGTTAAAACCCCCATGCCCGGACCAATTTCTAAGACTTTTTTGAATGCTCCATTTTCACTTAAAGCCTCTACAATCTGCTCTGCAGCATGTAAATCCTCTAAAAAATGTTGACCCAGATTTTTTTTTGCTCTAACCTTTTTCAATAAGACAGGGTTTTGATAGGCAAAAATAAGGTTTTTTTATAATTTTGAATACTGATAAGCAATAAATGGGTAATATCATCAATACTATTCGAGAAATTAAATTCTTCGGTCTAATCATGAGTTTAGATGGAACAATTTTATTTGCCAACCAATATGCCCATGATATTCTGGGTTATGAAATGGATGAACTGAATGGGAAAGACTTTTTTACCACCCTGCTGCCCAAAGAGGAACAAGAAGAAAGAAGGATTTCCTTTTCAAACGCCATTGAAAATGGAGGTTTATTCGACAAAAAAGTTCGGCATTATATTACGAAAAATGGAGCTAATAAATGGGTAGAGGTTGCGTCTACCGTGGTTTCTGAAATGGAAGGTGCTGAATACCTGACCATCATTGGCGAGGATATTTCAGAAAAAAAATCCGTGGAAGAGGCCTTGAATAAATCCAATGCTCAATTAAAAGATTTAATTGATAATACCTCTGATTTAATTTTTATTTCAGGTATTTCAGGTAGATTTCTTTTCGTAAATAAAGCCTTTGTGGAAACCATGGGTTATAGCGAAGAAGGACTAAAGGCACTCAAAATTCAAGATGTTTTACACCCAGAATTTGCTCACCAAACAGAAGAATATTTTAGAAAATTAAATAATAAGGAATTATTAGGAGAATTTACCGGAGTTTTTAGGCGAAAAGATGGTCGAAGACTTTACCTCTCAGGATCGGTAACTTGTCGATTTGAAAAGGGAATTCCCTCAGCTTATCGTTGTATCCTCCACGATTCTACCTCTCGTATCCGAGCTGAACGAGCCCAAAAACTGTATTCATCTATCTCAACAGTGGCCATGGCGGCAACCAATTTAGATGACTTATTTAAAAATATCCATGAGGAATTAGGCAAGGTTATTGATGTTAAGAATTTCTTTATTGCTCAATATGACCCAAAAACATCGCTACTCTATTTTCCTTACTACGAAGATGAACATTTTGACCCCAATATTCATTTTATAAAACGGAAATTAGGGAATGGCCTCACAGAATATGCAATTGCACACAATTCACCATTGATTTTACACGATGAAGATATCCTAAAACTCCATGAAGAGAAAAAGATTTATTATTATGGGACCGTACCCAAGGTGATTTTGACTGTACCGCTCAAGGTTGGAGATCGGGTAACCGGGATTATTGGAGTAAAATCCTATGAAAGAAATAATAAATACGAGAATCGAGATTTAGATTTATTGAATTTTATTTCTCGACAAGTCGCGATTGCCATTGAAAGGAAGCAATCGGAAGAAGCCCTGGCAAGAGAAACAGCCCGTTTAAATGCAATTTTTGAATCTTCCTCCCATTTAATGTGGTCTGTCAATACGCGATTATTACTCACTTTTTTCAATCAAAATTATTCCGATTTATTAAATAATTATATCAATAGAAGACCAGCTATTGGTTTAAAAACAGAAAATTTAGGCTTTAAACTTTTTGCTAATTACGAAAGACAAAAACTGGCAAAGCATTATTCTGATGCCTTCAAAGGAGAAAAACAACATTTTGAAGTCCAGATTTCCGGAGAAGATAAAGAAGAGAGATGGCTCGAGGTATTTTTAAATCCAATTACCAATTCGGAAGGTAAGATTGATGAAGTTTCTGGTATTGCAAAAGATATCACTGAATTAAAAAAATATCAATCCGACTTGGTGGTTGCCAGGGAAGAGGCCGAACACTCTCTTAAAGTGAAAGAACAGTTTTTAGCGAATATGTCACACGAGATTCGTACTCCCATGAATGGGGTAATTGGTATGACTGATTTACTGGCCCAAACAAAACTCGATGCCTCTCAAGCTGATTTTGTTGATACCATCAAAAAATCTTCTGAAGCTTTGTTGCATATATTAAATGATATTTTAGATTTTGCTAAAATTGAAGCTGGCAAAATGGTCTTAAATCCGATTCATTTTTCTTTGGAGAAATTATTGGATCGGCTAATAGTCTTATTTTCCCAAGTGGCAAAATCCAAAAATAATCAATTGACTTACCATATTGATCCCAAAATCCCCAAGATCCTTTTCGGAGATGAGATTAGATTATTACAGGTATTATCGAATTTAACTTCCAATGCCCTTAAATTTACTGAAAGAGGTCAGGTGGAAATAAGGCTAACCGCCTCTAGCATCCATGCTAAAAAAGTAGAGATTTTATTTGAGGTGATAGATACTGGCCTTGGAATTTCAAAAGAAGATCTTCAGAAATTATTTAATTCCTTTCAGCAATTGGATAATTCCACCAAGAAAGTGCATGGTGGGACAGGCCTAGGACTTGCGATTTCAAAGGAATTTGTTCGCCTGATGGAAGGTGAAATTTATGTTCATTCAGAGCCAGGGGAGGGCTCGAATTTTCATTTTTCTATTCCATTGGAAAAAGGAGATGAAAAACAAATTAATAATTCCATAGAATCGCCCCATATCGCTTTGGAACAATTTGATTTAGAAGGAATAAAAATTCTTTTGGTGGATGATAATCCTACCAATCGAAAGGTTGCCACCAAGATACTTCAGCAAGCAAAAGCTTTTGTTGTTGAAGCAGATTCAGGTTTTTCCGCCTTGGATATTTGTGAAAAAGAACAAAATTTTGATATTATCTTGATGGATATTCAAATGCCTGAAATGGATGGTATCGAGACCACCCAAAAATTAAGAACCAATCATGCTCAATTACCGCCCGTGATTGCCATGACGGCCTATGCCATGAAGCAAGACCAGGAGAATTTCCTAAGTAATGGGCTAGACTATTTCCTACCAAAACCGATTCGTGCTGAGGCTTTACTTGGTCTTATTGCGGATCTTACCAACCGGGCATTAAAAAAAGCCCATGAAAAACGAGTGAAGAAAATTCCTGCTAAAGTTCTTTACCTTGATTCAAGTATTTTAGATAGTCTTGCCTCGGCTGTTGGTGGAGACTTCGAAATGGTAGAGGAAATGATTTTTGAATTTATTTCAGAAGCAAAGGAACAATTAAAAGGGGCAGATTTAGCCGTTAAATCCAATAATTGTAAAGAAGCACAAGCAGAATTACATACCCTAAAAGGTAATTCTGGAACCTTTGGTGCGATGCCTTTATTTGAATTATTGCAATCTGTAGAAGGCAAGGCTAAAAAATGCGATTTTGCAAAATGGAATCATGAGCTTCCTGAATTGAAAAAATTATTGAAAAATTTTGAATCCGAAGCAAAAACATATTTTAAGAAAAAATTGGCTTAAATGCGCCATTTTGACATATTTCTAACCTGTTTTCATTTAGAATTACCGACAAATTTTCCGATTTTACCACTTGGTTTCAATCTTGCAACTGATTCATGATATGAACCCATCAAATTATACCTCTCAGGCATTGGCGGCAATCCAAAAAGCATTGGATATGGCGGCCCGTGCTGGTCAGCAAGTGATCGAAACGGGTCATTTACTGAAAGCTTTATTGAAGGATGAAACCAAAACCTTGGTTTATTTATTCAAGAACCTGGAAAAGGATTTGGTCCAATTAGAGCAACAAGTTGATTCCTTGATAGAAAGATATCCTAAATCATCCGGAGGTCAGCCCTATTTTTCTGCTGGATTGAATGAGGTTTTAAAAAAAGCAGAGCAAATAAAAGAGGAATTTGGAGATTCTTATATCAGTGTTGAGGTATTATTTTTATCTCTTTTGGAGGGAAAAGATACCATTGCCGATGAATTAAGGAAAATCGGATTAGAAAAGAAAATAATATTAGAAGCCATTAAAAAATTAAGAGGAAATAGAAAAGTGAATGATCAACATACCGAGGCTACTTATCAATCTTTGTCTAAGTATGCCAAAAATTTAAATGAATTAGCGCAAGCGGGAAAGATCGATCCCGTCATCGGTCGAGATGAAGAAATTCGTCGTGTTTTACAAATTCTTTCAAGAAGAACCAAAAATAATCCCATTCTTTTAGGGGAACCTGGAGTTGGAAAGACGGCGATAATTGAAGGTTTGGCGCAGAGAATTATTTCTGGTGATGTACCAGAGAATTTGAAATCAAAAATCATCATGTCTTTGGATATGGGCCTATTGGTTGCGGGGGCTAAATATAAGGGTGAATTTGAAGAAAGATTGAAAGCTGTCATTAAAGAAGTGACTGATTCGGCCGGAGAAATTGTTTTATTTATCGATGAAATACATACCTTAATTGGTGCTGGTGGTGGAGGCGAGGGGGCTATGGATGCAGCTAATTTATTAAAACCTGCATTGGCACGTGGTGAATTGCATGCCATAGGCGCTACCACCTTCAAGGAATATCAAAAATATGTCGAAAAAGATAAGGCTTTAGAGCGTAGATTTCAAGCCGTTATGGTGGAAGAGCCCGACGTAACGGATGCTATTTCCATACTTCGTGGTATTAAAGATAAATACGAACTTCATCATGGAGTAAGAATTCAAGATGATGCTGTAATAACAGCAGTAGAATTGTCTAATCGTTATATTTCAGATCGATTTTTACCTGATAAGGCTATCGATTTAATGGATGAAGCAGCCGCTAAAATGCGTTTGGAAATTGATTCCGTTCCAGAGGAAATTGATGATATTCAACGAAAAATCATGCAATTAGAAATTGAGCGTGAAGCTATTCGTAGGGAAAAAAATACCGAAAAAGAAAAAATCATTTCATTGGAATTGACAGAACTCAATGAAAAGAAAACGGCTTTGATGGCCCAATGGAACGCTGAAAAATCAGTTTTAGACGGTATTCGTTCTGAAAAAGAAAACATTGATAAAATTAAATTGGAAGCAGAACAAGCTGAAAGGCTGGGGGATTATGGTAAAGTTGCTGAACTTCGATATGGTAAACTGGTTGAATCAGAAAATAAATTAAAAGATTTGCAGCTGAAAGCCAAAGAAAGTGCAGGAGGAATGCTTCAGGAAGAAGTGACTGCAGAGAATGTGGCAGAAGTAGTGGCAAAGTGGACGGGCATTCCGGTGACTAAAATGCTTCAGACAGAAGTAGAAAAACTACTCCACTTAGAAAATGAATTGCATAAAAGAGTCGCTGGCCAAGAAGAAGCCATTGCCGCTGTTTCTGATGCGGTTCGTCGGTCCAGAGCAGGCCTACAAGATCCTAAAAAACCGATTGGTTCCTTTATTTTCCTTGGAACTACAGGTGTTGGTAAAACGGAACTTGCCAAGGCCTTAGCAGAATATTTATTCAATGATGAACAAGCCTTGATCCGAATCGATATGTCGGAATTCCAAGAAAAACATACGGTTTCTCGATTGATTGGCGCGCCACCGGGCTATGTGGGTTATGATGAAGGCGGACAATTAACGGAAGCTGTTAGGAGAAAACCTTATTCAGTGGTCTTATTAGATGAAATCGAAAAAGCGCATCCAGATGTTTGGAATACCATGCTTCAAGTTTTAGATGAAGGTAGGCTGACAGACAACAAAGGTAGAGTGGCCAATTTTAAGAATACGATTATTATTATGACCTCCAATATTGGTTCCTATATCATCCAGGAAAAAATGAGTGAAATGGAAGGATGGAATGATCATTTGGTATTGGAAAAAACAAAAGAAGAAGTCATGGCTTTATTGAAAAAATCGGTACGTCCGGAATTCTTGAATCGGGTAGATGAAATCATCTTGTTTGAACCATTGAATAAAGAGCATATGAAAAAGATTCTAGAAATTCAATTCAAACTAATTCAAAAACGTCTGAAAGAACAGCACGTAGACTTGGAGGCCTCCAATGAAGCTATTGAGAAAATGGCTGAGGAAGGTTATGACCCTGTTTATGGCGCAAGACCTTTAAAAAGACTGATTCAAAGGGAAGTTTTAAATGTTTTATCGAAGGAATTACTTTCCGGGAATATCAAAAAAGATGAAGTAATTGTGCTTGATTTAGATAAAGATGGTAAATTTACTTTTGGAAATGTGAAGATTGATTAGTAAGGAAGAGCGGCTGCCGCGTTGGGAAGAAGGAATAACGCGAATTAATAATTAACATTACCTAAAAAACCAATAATAAATGATTGAAGATTATCAAGCGATGTCTAATGCCCCCAATAGTCCAGAACTTAATGGGAAATATTTGGGACTAAT
>CAZXZK010000018.1:0-2570 GCA_964645295.1 uncultured Cytophagales bacterium
CGTTTAGCAGTACCTTCTGTAGGAGGAACTGTTTCCATCTTTACCAAATCTCCCAGAATCAGTTAAGAAAAATGTTGGTGGGGGATATTTGAAAGGGGGTGCCAATTATAATTACAATGAACATTCCAACGTATTCTTTAATGCTGGCCTAATTTCTCGTCAACCGAATTTCGATGGTGTCTTCCCAAATTTTGCTAATAATGTGAATCCAGAATTGCAAAATGAAAAAATTTCTTCTTTTGAATTTGGGTATGGATATATTACCTCTTTATTCCGTTTAAATATCAATGCCTAAACAACTACTTGGGGAAATCGTTTTATTTCAAGAGGATTTACCGTTGCGAACGGACAGGACGGTACTGCTCAATTCAAGAATATTGATCAAGTGCACAATGGTCTAGAATTAGAAGCGAGCTATAAGGCTTCTAATAGTTTGAGGTTTAATGGTATGTTATCATTAGGAGATACACTAAAGATTTTAAAGCTACTGTTTTCGATCAAAATAATAATCAAATCGGTGAAGGAACACTTTATACGGATAATGCTAAAATTGGTGATGCTGCGCAAACAACTGCATTTTTTGGTGCTGATTATAAAGTTGGAGCCTTCAATTTTGATTTAGGATCTACTCTAAGGTTTAAAATTGGTGGTGCAAATGCTACTTTTAGAGTGAATATTAATAATTTATTGAATACGCTTTCTATCATGGAGTCGAATTCAAATATTCATGCAGAAGCTGGTGCTGATACATGGAAAGGGATTGATAAAACAAATTTTGTATGGTTTGGATTTAGAAGAACCTGGAATGCTTCTTTGAAGATTAATTTCTAATTCTCAGTTCAAAATTAAATTCTTATTAGTTTATGACTGATAAAGGTTAATCAAAAGATTCAAGATTTTCAGTTAAAATTTCTTTGGTTCTGCATATTTATATAAATCTTCTTTGGGTAAAGATTTAAAATATTCATACGTAATTTTTAATCCTTCTTCCCTAGAGACCTTTGGTTCCCAATTTAAAATTTCTTTTGCTTTGGTAATATCTGGTTTTCTTTGCTTTGGATCGTCTTTTGGAAGCGGTTTTGAAACCAATTTTTGATCTGTTCCCGTCAGTTTGATAATTTCTTCCCCAAACTCCTTGATAGTAATTTCATTTGGATTTCCAATATTGACAGGGTAAGGATAGTCGCTAAGTAAAAGTCTGTAAATTCCTTCAACTAAATCTTCTACATAACAAAAAGATCTTGTTTGAGAACCATCTCCAAACATCGTTAAATCCTCTCCTCGCAGTGCTTGTCCAATAAAAGCCGGTAATACTCTTCCATCATTTAAACGCATTCTCGGTCCAAAGGTATTGAAAATCCGCACAATTCTAGTTTCTAAACCATGAAAGGTATGATAGGCCATGGTCATGGCTTCTTGAAATCGTTTAGCCTCATCGTAAACCCCTCGTGGCCCTACCGGATTCACATTTCCCCAATAATCCTCTGTTTGTGGATGAACCAATGGGTCACCATAAACTTCTGAAGTAGATGCTATTAAAACGCGCGCTTTTTTTACGCGGGCAAGTCCTAAACAATTGTGAATCCCAAGTGATCCAACTTTTAAGGTTTGAATGGGAATTTTTAAATAATCAATAGGAGAGGCAGGCGAGGCAAAATGAAGAATATAATCCAATTCCCCGGGTACATGAATGAATTTGGAAACATCATGATGGAAAAATTCAAAGTTCTCCAAATTAAATAAATGCTCAATGTTTTTTAAGTCCCCCGTAATTAAATTATCCATGGCTATTACATGATAGCCTTCCTTAACAAAACGGTCACATAAATGAGAACCTAAGAATCCTGCTCCTCCGGTGATTAATACTCTTTTCATTTAATAATTGATATATTTTCTTCCAATGGATACATAGGTAAATCCTAATTCCTCCATTTGCTCTAATTCAAATAGATTTCTCCCATCAAAAATTACCTTATTTTTTAAGGATTGTTGAATGCGATCAAAATCTGGCGTTCTGAATTGTGGCCATTCCGTCATTATTGTTAAAGCATCTGCTCCTTCGATTGCCTCGTACGGACTTTTACAATAGGTAATTTGATCCCCAAACAGTTCTTTCACATTTTCCATCGCTTCGGGGTCATATACCGCTATTTCACAACCTGCCTCTAAAAGGGCTTTGATATTGTATAAGGCTGGTGCCTCTCGAATATCATCTGTATAGGGTTTAAAGGCAAGCCCCCACATGGCGAATTTTTTACCTTTTATTGCCCCCTTAAAATATTCTTTAATTGGCAATATAAGTTTAATTTTTTGGACTTCATTGACTTTCATTACCGAATCTAAAATTCTAAAATCATAATGAAAATCGTTGGAGGTTTTGTATAATGCTTGTACATCTTTTGGGAAACAAGATACTAGATGCAAAACCACTTACATCACCTGTAATACCTCCACCTATTGAAATTAAGCAGTCATCTCTAGAGAAGTTTTTATTTAATAAAATTTCTAGAATTTTATTTATAATACCAAAGCTTTTATTAGTCTCGCTGGCACTAAAAAAACATATATAT
>CAZXZK010000018.1:2580-12366 GCA_964645295.1 uncultured Cytophagales bacterium
TGAAAATCGTTGGAGGTTTTGTATAATGCTTGTACATCTTTTGGGAAACAAGATCCTCCATAGCCAATACCAGGAAATAAAAACCGTTTTCCAATTCTTGAATCAGTTCCAATCCCCCTTCTAATATCATCTACATTCGCACCAACCAATTCACTTAAATTAGCGATTTCATTCATGAATGTTATTTTGGTTGCTAAAAACGCATTTGCCGCATATTTTGTCATTTCAGCTGATCGTTCCGTCATGAAGATAATAGGGTTTCCCTGACGAACCAATGGGGCATAAAGTTTATTCATCACTTCTTTTGCCTTTTCAGATTCCGTTCCAATTACCACGCGGTCTGGTTTCATAAAATCCTCCACCGCAACCCCTTCTCTTAAAAATTCTGGATTTGAAACTACCGAAAATTCAACCTTGGTTGTTTTCGCAATTTCCTTGGCGACTAATTCAGAGGTTCCTACAGGAACCGTACTTTTGTCGACAATGACGGTATAATCCTTCAATAAAGGTCCTAAATCTTGAGCAACCTTCAGAATATATTTTAAATCTGCCGATCCATCTTCTCCTGGCGGGGTGGGTAAGGCTAAAAAGATAATTTTCGCCCCCTCAATTCCGAATGCCAAATCCGTAGTAAAGTTGAGACGTCCTTCTCTTTTATTTCTTAAGAACATATCTTCTAAACCTGGTTCGTATATAGGTAAAGTATCGTTTATTAATTTGTTGATTTTTCTTTCATCGATATCAACACAGGTGACATGGTTACCTGTCTCTGCAAAACAAGTGCCGGTTACTAATCCAACATAACCCGTTCCAACAACTGCTATTTTCATAAAGTATTATAAAATTAAAGAATCTCAAAAATACCGATTTTTTCTCAATATTTATGGAATAATAGAGATATTTACAGGTTTTCCAATATTCCCACTTGGTGCATCAATTTCTAACCAATGGGCAAGACTTGCTGCAATATCCTGGATGTTTACCAAATCTAAATAATTTTTCGCTGGTAATTTCCATCCATAAAATAAAATCGGAACATGTGAATCATATTCATAAATACTTCCATGGGTCGTTCCTTTTTTTCCTCCTGAAAACCATTGAGATTTTAATAAAATCATGAAGTCTCCGGATCTCAAGGGATGATAGCCATTCTTTATTTTTTCTTGGAGCTTAGCTGGTAAATTTTCTTCCCCAATTTCACTTAAATTAATCAGTCTAGAAAAACCCTCCATTCTTCTTAACTCTTCATAGATTTCTTCAAATATTTCCTCCTTGTCTATCTGAGAGTTCCTTATGTTCTCTTGATTTAAATAAATTTGACTATTTTCCATCCCCTCGATTAATTGAATATCGCCATATTTCTTTTTTAACCTTGCCTCGATAGCCTTTCGGGCTTCTCCCGTACTAAATATCCCTCCAGGCAATTTAAAATGATTTAAATATCCTGGAACATCTGCTACCGCATGATCCGCACTTAAAAATACCAAATAATTTCCCTGGCCAATTTCAGCATCTAAAGCATTTAATAAATCTTCAATATCCCTGTCTAAGCGTAAATAAACATCCTCTATTTCTATGGAATGTGGCCCAAAACTATGTCCAACATAATCCGTTGATGAAAAACTAATTGCCAAAAAATCAGTCGTATTCCCTTTTCCCAATTGTTCTTTTTTTAGGGCTTCTAATGCAAAATCCTTTAGGATGCTATTGCCAAAAGGACTGGTTAAAATAGTATTTTCTTTTCTTCCTCCGGCAGTTAATTCATGTGGGAATCCAGATTCCTTGTTCCCAGATATCCAGTTTTCATAATCATTTTCATCTGGTACACCGGCATGATACGTTTCAATTGGATAAAGCGTTTCCCAAGGTCCCTTTAAATATTTTTCTGTGGGCTTAGATTCATTTAAATCCTGAACCCATTTCGGTAATTCTTCCATATAATAAGTTGAACTTATCCATCCTCCGATGCTTGAATTATACCAATAGGCCGCATTTGCTGAATGACCTCCCGGCAATACCGCCCCACGATCCTTGATCGACATGGCAATCGTCTTCGATTTAAAATCTTGGGATAGTTTTAGTTGATCGGTGATCGTACTAGTCCATAAATTTCTTGGCGACATTTGTCCATCTTTTTCTTTTGCCCCAACACCTAATACCGTTGAATCCTCTACACAATACATTTCATGTCCGGTATTCACCTCAATCCATTCATTTCCAACGATTCCATGAATGGCAGGTACTGTGCCCGTATAAACAGATGCATGGCCTGCGGCCGTTACCGTAGGTCCGTAGGAATAATATCCTTGTGTACAATTAATTCCTTCGTTTCTTAGTCGGTTAAATCCTCCCTTTCCAAATCGGTCGCCGAAGCGGTTTAAATAATCATATTTCATCTGATCAACCACAATTCCTACTACTAATTTAGGTTTGTCAGGGGTAGATTTTTGAGAATTTTTCCCTTTTTGTGCAGAAATATTAAAGCTAATAAATACGAAGCTTAGAAGTAATAAGGTCGACTTTTTCATTTATTTTTAGGAATTTTATTTAGATCGTTTTTGATTATATTTTGGTTTTTTATGTCATAAAGTTCAAAATCAATTCCATTACTAATCATTAAAAAATTGGCTTCTTTATGATAACTTTGGTAATGACTTATTTGATTCCAGGTTTTCATTTCTAATTTTACCTCCGGAGATTTGCATTCAATCATTATTTCTACTTTTCCACTTCGATTAAAAATACAAATATCTGTCCTTTTTAATTGATCATTTAATTTAAATCCTCGTTCAATTTGTATTAAGTTTTTCGAATAATTTAATTCCTTAATAAAGAAAGAAATAATAATTTGTCGAACCCATTCCTCTGGGGTTAAATTTCTGTAAATTTTCGAAACATCATCCCAAATAACTGCTTTTTCCCCTTCTTTTTTTATTTTAAACTCAGGTATTGGAAAACAGATATTTTGGGCTTTTTTTGCCATTATTTATTACAATAATCCTTGATAACCTCATAGGCTTTCGAATTCCCCAATTCTCCTGCTTTTGATAAATTTAAGCAACCTTCTGGTTTGTCTAAAGATAATTGAATAATCCCCTTCAGAAAATAAGCTTGATTGGATTTGGGCTCTAATATCATCGTTGTCTCACAATCGTGAATAGCATCGTATTGATCCCCCATTTTAGAGTGTGATATCGCTCTTAATAAATAAGCTGGTGCATACAAAGGATTAAAACTAATACTCGTATTAAAATCTTCTAAAGCATTTTTGTCTGCTCCCGTCTTCAAACCTACCACACCGCGATGAAAATAAATTTCATTGTAATTTCCAATAAATTCAGACATCCCATAACTTTCTTGAATGGTATTACGTAAGGCCCCCAACTTTTCCTCTGTCATTTTTAAGGAATATTTGATTTTCCCTTTTGGCGGAATATTAAAAGCGATTGCGATAGAATAATCCTCCAGAGCCCCTCTAACATCCCCTAATTTCGCCTTTGCAAAGCCTCTTCCATAATAGGCCTCCGGATTATTGGCCCGTAAATTAATGGATTTATTAAAACAAGCTATCGCTCCTTCTACTCCTCCCGTATTGGAATATTGACCTAATTGAGATTTACAAAATCCTAAAAAATACCAATTATTGGCATCTTCAGAATCATTTTCTAAGGCTTTTTCAAAGCCTTCTGCTGCCCCTGAAAAATCATTTAGTTTCATTTTAGCATAGGCCATACCAGATAAATAACTGGCTCTTTTTGGCGAAATTTTTACCGCTTTTGTAAAATCCTCTAAAGACCCTGCAAAATCCAGTATCTTTGCTTTACATTCTCCTCTAGCCGCGTAAGACGGCCCAAATTCATCATTTAATTCAATACTTTTTGTAAAATCTGATAATGCCCCTCGGTAATTTTCCAAATTCTTCTTGGATAAACCCCTCGAAAAATAGGCCGAATATTCCAATGGATTTAAACGAATCGCCTCATTAAAATCTTGAATGGCTATTAAATCATTTTCTCTTTTTGCAAAAGATTGCCCGCGAGCAATATAGGCTTCAAAATAAGAACTTCTTAAATCAATTGCTCGGTTGAAATCCCCGATGGCCCCTAGGTAATCCTTTAAATTATATTTTGCTAAACCACGGTTATAAAATGCCGCAGGGTCAGGATTGGCATTGTTTTTTTCTATCGCTTGATTGAACAATTGGACAGCCTCAATGAAATTTCCCGATTTAATTTTGTTAATCCCTGCATTAAAAGGATCCGTGTCTTGTCCAATTGCCTTTGTAAAAACAATAAGTGAAAGAGATAAACTAAGATAAATGAATTTGGTTCTCATGTAAAAATAAATATTGAATCTTAAATTTAAATAAATTGACTGAAACCAAAAACGATTACGAGCCAAAGTGTGGCTATCGCAGTCTTTTTTAAATAGGGATCTAAATCCTCTGGTTTCATATTTTCTTTGATTTCGAAGAATAATCGAATGATTGGAACAATGCCTAGGGACAATAATAAATAGGCATAATTACTAAAAAATAATAAGCTATATCCCAAAAATCCAAGCGTTCCCAATAAATATAAGGCTTTTTGATAAAGGATTCCTTTTTTGAAACCCATTCTTACTACCAACGAAATTTTTCCATTCCTCTCATCATTTTCCCTGTCACGCAAATTATTTATGTTTAATACCGCCACCGATAAAAAACCAACACTCGAGGCCGGTAATAATATCCAAAAATTAAAATTCAAGGTTTGTAAATAATTTGACCCGATCGTTCCAACTAAGCCAAAAAACAGGAAGACAAACAAATCTCCAAGGCCTAAATATCCATAGGGTCTCTTTCCCATGGTATAGCCAATCGATGCCAAAATTGCCAATATTCCTAATCCAATAAAAAATAAAATTTCCTCAAAATTTGCTTTATATAAACTTTGAAAAACAAGACAAAGTCCACTGATGAAAGATAAAAAAACCAAAACAATGATTCCTTTTTTCATTTCTTCCCGACTGATTCTTCCTGTTTGAACTGTCCTCAAGGCTATTTTCCTATTTGAATTATCAACACCCGAGGTCGTATCTCCATAATCATTCGCAAAATTCGATAAGATCTGAAGAAATAAGGTGGTTAATAAGGTTAAGAGGCCTGTCAACCAATAAAAATTACCCTTGGAATAAGCTAAAAAATTGCCAAGCAATATATTTGCAAATGCCAAGGGTAATGTTCGTAGGCGTGCTGCTTCAATCCAGCGATTCATAATTATATTTTGATAGCCTCTAAAAACTCTTTATTATCTGGCTTAACTCCAGATGCAAAAAATTTAACAAGTTCTCCTTTTTCATTGATTAAATATTTGCAAAAATTCCAACTTGGTTCTTTTTCATTCCAACCATTTAAATTCTTATCTGTAAGCCACTGGTAAAGTTCACATTTTTCTTTACCTTTCACAACAACTTTTTCCATCATTTGAAAACTTACTCCATAATTTAATTTACAGAACTGTGCAATTTCTTCATTAGAGCCAGGCTCTTGGCCACCAAATTGATTTGCCGGAAACCCTAAAATTACTATCTCAGGATGAGCCTTATGGAATTTCTCCCAGTCCTCATACTGTGGTGTATACCCACATTTTGAAGCGACATTCAAGATTAAAATTTTCTTTCCTTTAAATTTAGAAAAATCAATCTCATTGCCAGCGATTCCTTTCATTTTAAAGGAATAAATTGATTTTGAACTATCAAAATTATTCATTTCTTTGGGTCTTGTTTCAATATTTTTTGAAGTAAATGGAATGGATAACATCGTAAGGATGGAGCCAATTTTAAACGCTGCTATTAACATAACTAAAGGGATTAAATAGAGTAAATATTTTCTTTTAAACATAACTACATTCTAGTAGGTGCTGTTATTCCTAATAACGAACATCCATGGTTAATTGTTTTCCTGGTTTGTACCGATAAATTTAATCGGAAATTTTTAATTTGGGTCTTTTCCTCTCCTAAAATACTTAATTCATAATAAAAACGATTAAATAATTTTGCTAAATCGTAAATGTATTGGGCAATCGTGGATGGGGAATACTCTCGTGCAGCCTCCTCCAAGATATTGGTATATTTTCCTAAGGCCAAAATTAATTCTTTTTCAATTTCTACAATTTTTAAATTTAAATCAATAGGCCCTAAATGAATGCCTTGTTTAACCATTTTTCGCTCAATTGAACAAATTCTCGCATGGGTATATTGGATAAATGGCCCCGTATTGCCTTGGAAGTCAATAGATTCATTCGGGTCAAATAACATTCTTTTTTTCGGATCAACCTTTAATAGAAAATATTTTAATGCCCCTAATCCTAAATTCCTAAACAATGCATTGGATTCCTCCTCTTTGAATCCATCAATCTTACCCAATTCCAAGGTTCTTTCTTTGGCTGTCTCAATCATCTCCTGCATTAAATCATCCGCATCTACCACCGTTCCCTCCCTCGATTTCATTTTTCCAGAAGGCAAATCGACCATTCCGTAAGACAAATGATAATTGCCAGTAGAATAGGGTTTATTTAATTTCTTTAAAATGCTAAATAATACCTCAAAATGATAATCTTGCTCATTTCCTACCACATAGATTGAACGATCCATCCCATAATCTTCGTATTTCAATTTGGCCGTTCCCATATCCTGTGTGATATATACCGATGTACCATCTCTTCTTAAAACCAATTTCTCATCGAGTCCCTCTTCCTCCAAATTAATCCATACCGATCCATCCGCCTTTTTAAAGAAAACCCCCATTTTAAGTCCTTCTTCTACTAATTCTTTTCCTAATAAATAGGTATTAGACTCTTTATAAATCCGATCAAATTCTACCCCCATTTGCTCGTATGATTCTTCAAATCCAGCAAATACCCATTCATTCATCTTCCTCCATAAATCCACTACCGCTTCATTCCCCTGTTCCCAGGCCAATAACATTTCTTGAGCCTTTTTCAATAATGGGGCTTCTTTTTTGGCTATTTCTTGGTCCATTCCCCCCAATACCAATTCCTCAATTTCCTTTTTATAATGCTGGTCGAATAAAACGTAATATTTGCCAACTAAGTGATCTCCTTTTATCCCTGAGCTCGTAGGTGTCTCCTGGTTGCCAAATAATTCATAAGCTAACATGGATTTACATATATGAATTCCACGGTCGTTTACCAAATTAGTTTTGATAACCGTATATCCTGCCGCCTCCATGATTTTTGAAACCGAATACCCCAAGAAATTATTCCTTAAATGGCCTAAATGAAGAGGTTTGTTCGTATTTGGGGAGGAATATTCAACCAAAACTTTACTATTTTTGGAGGCTAGATTGAAGTGTTCCTTTTGTATTAATTGATTGAAATTATGAAGGATTTCTCCTTTTTCAATACTTAAATTTAAGAAACCTTGTACTACTTGAAATTTTTCAATGATCGTCAATTCACTCTTTAATTCCTCTCCTAATTCCTGCGCAATTTTTGGTGGAGGCATCCTCAAAGCCTTTGTTAATGGAAATACCACAAAAGTGAAATCACCCTCAAATTCTTTTTTGGTTTCTTGAAGATCGATGGATTGATCTCCTAATTGGTATTTTTCCTTTAAAATTTCGGTAATAGCCGACTTGATTTTCTCCTTAATTAAATCCATTCTTTCACTTTAATTCACAAATTTACCACAAATTTATAAACTATCCTCCCTAAATTCCGATTTCAAAAAAATTATATTTTACCTTTGTATTTATTTTGATAAATTTAGTATGAGTCAGGTAGATTATCCTAAAATCATAGAATCTCTAAAAAATCAAGGAACCATTCTATATCCGACAGAAACGGTTTGGGGTCTAGGATGTGATGCTCGGTTTGATTCAGCTATAGATAAAATTTTAACCTTAAAACAAGGTTCTAAAGAAAATGGTCTGGTTGTTTTAATTTCTAAGATTGAACAATTATCCGAATATGTGGTGCAAGTACCTGAAATTGCTTGGGATATTGTAGAGTTTGCAGAAAATCCCCTGACGGTCATTTACCCCCAAGGGAAAAATGTTTCTTCAATGGTTTTAGGTCCGGATGGTTCTATAGCCATTCGTTTAGTAAAAGATCATTTTTGTAAAGAATTAGTATATAAATACCAAAGAGCCATTGTTTCAACTTCTGCCAATGTTTCTGGTGAGGCCACTCCCCAAACTTTGGAAGATATTTCTCCTTCCATTATCCAAGGAGTTGATTCGATAATAATGCCTGATGATAAGCATAAATTCAGCCGAAAACCCAGCAAAATTATTTGTCTAGGTTTAGGTGGAGATTATAAAGTGATTAGAGAATAGCCGCAGCCACGCTGAAAAAAGTTGAGAATTGACAAATAATTAATGGTGAACAAATACGAATATATATCAGAAGAGATTTTTAAGATTATTGGTCGGTCAGCTGATGATTTGAACCTGGATACCTACGTCGTTGGTGGCTATGTCCGAGATGCCATTTTGAATAGGGCTGGAAAAGATATTGATATTGTTTGTATAGGATCAGGAATACAATTGGCTCTCCAGGTTGCCAAAAATCTTAACCTCCCAGACCATGCAGTGGCCGTTTTTAAAAATTTTGGAACAGCTATGATTCGTACAGAGGATGGTTTTGAATTGGAATTTGTAGGCGCCAGAAAAGAATCTTACAACAGAGATTCTAGAAAACCCACCGTAGAAGAGGGGAGCCTACAAGACGACCAAAACAGACGAGATTTTACCATTAATGCCATGGCCATTTCATTGAATAAATCTTCATGGGGAGAATTTTTAGACCCCTTTGGTGGTCTTAAAGACTTGAAAAATAAGATTATTCGAACCCCTTTGGATCCCAGTATTACTTTTAGTGATGATCCCTTGAGGATTATGAGAGCCATTCGATTTGCCACTCAATTGGGTTTTGATATTGAACCTGATACCTTTGATTCTCTGATAGTGGAAAAATCACGCCTTTCAATCATTTCTCAAGAACGAATTGCAGATGAATTAAATAAAATTATCCTTGCTAATAAACCCTCATTTGGTTTTTTATTGCTCGACTCCACCGGTATACTTGAAATTATATTCCCAGAATTCACCTATCTCAAGGGAGTAGAGGTTGAGAAGGGGAGAGGCCATAAAGATAATTTTTATCATACCCTTCAAGTACTCGATAATATTAGTGTTCATACCAATGACCTTTGGTTGAGATGGGCGGCAGTCCTGCATGATATCGCAAAACCTAATACCAAACGTTTTGATGATCATAAAGGTTGGACTTTCCACGGGCACGAAGACCTGGGCGCTAGAATGGTACCTCGAATATTTCGAGCTCTCAAACTTCCTTTAAATGAAAAGATGAAATATGTGCAAAAGCTTGTCCGCCTACACCTTCGTCCAATCGCCCTTACTAAAGAAGAAATTACCGATTCCGCAATTAGACGATTATTGTTTGAAGCCGGAGATGATATTGATGATTTAATGACACTTTGTAGAGCTGATATTACTTCAAAAAATCCGAATAAGGTTCAAAAATATACCAAAAACTTCCTAATCGTTGAAGAAAAACTCAAGGAAGTGGAGGAGAAAGATAAGCTTAGGAATTTTCAACCTGCCATCACTGGAGAAATGATCATGGAAATATTTGGAATTGGCCCAGGAAAAGAAGTAGGGATTATAAAATCTGCCATTCGCGAAGCGATTTTTGATGGTATAATCCCTAACAACCTAGAAAAATCGATTGATTTTATAAAAAAGGAAGGTGAAAAACTAGG
>CAZXZK010000018.1:12376-15571 GCA_964645295.1 uncultured Cytophagales bacterium
CCTTTTTGTTGGATAAGTTCTTAAGATTTGTAATTCCTTCGATTTTCTTACTTTTTTTGCTCCGTATAGATAATCTCCCTCAACATCCTTCTCACCCAAAGCCAATATCAAAACGGATTTTAAACCCTTTTCGTTTAAACCCAATACTTCATCCACTGCTGCCGGATTGAACCCCTCCATCGGAGTAGAATCAACCCCTTGCTCAGCTGCAGCAAGTAAAGCGGTGCCCATAGCAATATAGGTTTGCTTTGCCATCCAAGCTTGTTGCTGATCAACAGGCTTCGAGACTAAAGCAGCCTTAATCCCTTTTGAAAAATCCGAAAGACTTTCCATAGAAACACCCCTCGTTTCTGCGATTAAATTCATATAATCTTCCACATGCTGATCCGTCACTTCCGTCCAAATAGTAAATACTAATAAATGAGAAGAACCCGTAATTTGTGGTTGATTAAATGCTGCAGGACTCAATTTAGTCTTTAATTCAGCATCCTTAACGACAAAAATTTGGTAGGGTTGTAATCCAAAACCAACGGCAGATAAACGGATAGCCTCTAAAATAGTTTCTATTTTTTCTTCAGAAACAGGCTTGCCATTCATTTTTTTTACAGCATACCTAGTATTTAATGCTTCAATTATAGTCATTTTACTCAGAGACTAATTTTACTACTAATTTGAAATCATCATAAATTGCCTTGTCTCCAATAGAAGCAAAGAAAGATTTCGAATTATAAATTAAACCATATTTGGTTCGATCTATCGTGATTTCAGCACTCGCATTTAATTTCCCATTTGATATAGAAATGTTCGCTGGAAATGAAACTGGATTTGTTTTTCCTTTAATAGTCATGTCTCCAGAAATAGTATTTCCATTTACAGATTTAATTTTGAAAATTGCAGTAGGGAATTTTTCAACATCAAAAAAATCAGCAGACTTTAAATGTCCCTCTAATTTTCCTCTGTAGCCAGCATCTTCAATATCCAAATCTTTCATCGAACCAAGTTCAACAGTGAAACTGCCTCCTACTAATTTGTTGCCTGACAGAATGACTTCACCAGATTTTAAACCCACCGTTCCGTTATGTTTTCCGGTTACTTTTTCTGCGTACCATTCGATTGAACTTGCAGAATTTGAAATTTTCAAGTTTTTGTTTTGGGCAAATGTTGAACCAATTGTTCCTAAAACAATGGCTGAAATAAAAAATACTTTTTTCATCTGAATAAATTAATTAAAATTGATAATATATGATAAACGGATAATCAGTAAAAATAGTTCAGAATTATTCTGAAAAAAAATGTATAGGTTAATTTCTTAGCATTAATTACCTTTGAATTTAATAATTTTGCAGCATGGAAAATTTGAAATTTAATTTACAATATCCTCTTATATTAGGATCTAATTCTCCAAGAAGAAAAGAAATCCTTCAGGAATGTGGATTTAATTTCACTGTCTTACCTTCTTATATCGAAGAAGACTTTCCCCATGATCTACCAGTAGAAAAAGTTCCTGCTTTTTTAGCTGAAAAAAAAGCAAACTCTATAATTCCTTTGGTCAAAAAAAAGAGCCTAATTTTATGTTCAGATACGGTTGTTATTGTGGAAGGTAAAATTTTAAATAAGCCCGAAAACCCTGCGAATGCTTATGAAATGTTGCAAATTTTGTCGGGTAAATCCCATCAGGTTATCACCGCCTTTTGCTTGGTATTACCCGATGGAAAGAAAATTATTGAATCCGATACCACCTTGGTAGAAGTCAAGAAATTGGCTAAATGGGAAATAGAATTTTACATTAAACAAGGAAAAGGCATGGATAAAGCAGGAGCCTATGGGATACAAGATTTTTTTGGAATGGTCGGTATAAAAAAATTGGAAGGCTCTTATTATACAGTTATGGGCCTTCCAATCGATCAAATATTTCAACATATTAGCCCCTATTTGGCAGAAGCTAATCAATTAAGTATTTAGATGGAGAAACTCTCTCCGCATCCGCAAGTTCTGCTCGCATTCGGATTATTAAATTGAAATCCCTTGCCATTTAAACCATCTGAAAAATCCAGAACAGTGCCCGCCAAATAAAGGATGGATTTTTTGTCCACCATAATTTTTACTCCTTTATCTTCAAATACCATATCATTTTCTCGCGGTTCAGAGGAAAAATCCAAATTATACATCAATCCAGAACATCCTCCTCCTTCTACGGCTACACGTACGTTAAATTCATCATTAAGGCCTTCTTTAACCCTTAATTCCTTGATTTTATTCGCTGCAATTTCTGTAACTGTTACCATTTTTTTTAAAATTTTATACACAAATATAAACAAAATAATTATAAAATTTGTTCTAATTTATATCGATTCTAAATAAACTATGGCATATGCCAATTCTATATTGTAAATTTGCAGGACAGAAAAAAAAATTATGTTAGAAATTAAAGATTTACACGCCCAGATTGGAGAAAAAGAAATTCTTAGAGGCATTAATTTAGACGTAAAAGCAGGTGAGGTTCATGCCATCATGGGACCCAACGGTTCTGGGAAATCAACCCTAGCTTCCGTGCTTGCTGGTAGGGAGGATTATGAAGTTACCTCTGGTTCAGTTTCTTATTTTGGAAAAGATTTATTAGATCTGGCTCCTGAAGAAAGAGCAGCAGAAGGTATTTTCCTTGCTTTTCAATATCCTGTGGAAATTCCAGGTGTTTCAACAACTAATTTTTTAAAGACAGCCATCAACGAAATTAGAAAATATCGTGGTGAAGATCCTTTAGATGCGGTACAGTTTTTAAAGATGTTTAAAGAAAAATCTTCTTACGTGAATATGGATCAATCCTTATTGTCGCGTGCCTTAAATGAGGGATTTTCTGGTGGTGAGAAAAAAAGAAATGAAATTTTTCAAATGGCAGTTCTAGAACCTAAATTGGCCCTATTAGATGAGACCGATTCTGGCCTAGATATCGATGCTTTACGAATTGTTGCAGAAGGGGTCAATAAATTAAAATCACCCAATAATGCGACAATCCTTGTTACTCACTACCAACGTTTATTAGATTATATCGTTCCAGATTATGTGCATGTTCTTTATAAGGGTAGAATCGTCAAATCTGGTACAAAAGATTTAGCCTTAGAGTTAGAAGCAAAGGGTTACGATTGGATCAAAGCAGAAGTCGAATAATTATGATAACAAAATCCACCATAGAACAGT
>CAZXZK010000018.1:15581-24929 GCA_964645295.1 uncultured Cytophagales bacterium
AAAGTTGCAGTTGCTGCGTTACCCGTGGTATTTTGATTCAAAGTTGGAAAATTGGTTAAATTCTTCTCAAGCCGGCAAAAATTCAAAAGCCGCTCTGGAAGATTTTAAATCATTGGGTTTTCCAACCAATAAATTAGAAGAATGGAAATATGCTTCCTTGAAATCTCTGAATGATTTCGATTGGACTTTCCAACAGGTTTCTTCACCTGCCATTCATTTTTTTCAAGATTGGAAGGCCTCTTTCAGACTGGCCATTACCAATGGTCATTTAAGCCTTGATGGTTTACTTCCTTCCGGAATGAAATTGGTTTCAGTGAGTGATTTATTGGCTTCAGATCAAGATTTTGCAGCAATATACGCCAATAGAAAGCCGATTACAGACCAAAATATTTTATATAAATTAGGCTCAGATCTTTCTTCTACCCAAGTGTTGGTAGTAGAAAAAAATACCATTATTGAAGAGGCAGGAATTATTTCTATTGCCAACCAGTTAAAGATAGCGAATGCTTTTATTCCGGTAAATATCTTAATTTATCTAAAAGAAAAAGCTCAATTAACCATTATTGAAAAAATCGCCAATGATCAATCAGAGGCTTCTTTTACGAATATAATCCAAGAAATTTTCCTAGAAGATCAAGCTAAATTTGAATTATATAAGATTCAAGATCAATCCAACGCTTCTAGTCTGGTAGATCATACCTTTATTTACCAAGGTAATCAATCCATAACAACCACCCATACTTTTACCTTAAATGGTGGTTATACAAGAAATAATGCCCATTTTTATATTCAAGGCGAATATGCTACTGCCAATTTAAATGGTTTGTATATTCCTTCTGAAAAACAATTAATTGATCATCACACCGTTGTGGATCATTTAGTCCCTAATTCAGAATCCAATGAATTATACAAAGGAGTTTTAGCAGGTCAATCTACGGGCGTTTTTAATGGGAAAATCTTTGTTCGAAAAGATGCCCAAAAAACTAATGCCTTCCAAAATTGTCGGAATATCCTGGCCTCCGAAAATGCTACCATGAATACTAAACCCCAATTAGAAATTTGGGCAGATGATGTAAAGTGTTCGCATGGGACCACCACCGGACAATTATCTGATACGGCTTTATTCTATCTTCGATCAAGAGGGATTACTGAAAATTCAGCCAAGGCTTTATTGATGTTGGCATTCGGACAAGAAGTAATCGATAAAATTTCACACGGAGATTTAAAAGTTTATTTGACCCAGTTGGTAGAAGATAAATTGAGAAATAGTTTAAATTTTTAACAGATGTTAGCACTTAATCAAATAAGAAAGGATTTCCCCATTTTGCATCAAAGCATTCAGGGCAAATCCTTGATTTATTTTGATAATGCAGCCACCACCCAAAAACCACAGGTGGTCATTGATAGACTCAATGAATATTACCAAGCCTATAATGCCAATATTCACCGCGGTCTCCACCACCTGGCAGATAAATCAACCGCAGCCTACGAGGAAACAAGGAAAAAATTAGCGGAATTTATTCAGGCACCCTCTTCCGACCAAATTATCTTTACCTCCGGCACTACCGAAGGCATTAATTTAGTCGCACAGACTTTTGGGAGACAAAATTTCCAAAAAGACGATATCATCTTGGTTTCAAATCTTGAACACCATTCCAATATCGTTCCTTGGCAAATGATTGCGCAAGAAAAAGGCGCCCATATTAAGGTTATTCCAGTTTCCAATGAAGGGGAATTGGATTTAATCGAATATGAAACCATCCTAAAATCTAATCAAGTTAAATTGGTGGCCGTTAATCACGTTTCCAATGCAATTGGTACCATCAACCCCATAAAAAAAATGATTGATTTGGCCCATGTTTATGGAGCTAAAATTCTAATCGATGGGGCTCAATCCGTAGCCCATTTTGCTATCGACGTGCAGGCTCTCGACATGGATTTTTTGGTATTTTCGGCTCATAAATTATTTGGGCCAACTGGCTTGGGAGTTTTATATGGGAAAAGAGAAATATTAGAATCCATTCCTCCCTACCAAGGTGGCGGTGAAATGATTAAGGAAGTTAGTTTTGAAGAGACTACCTACAACGAACTACCCTATAAATTTGAGGCAGGTACTCCCAATATTGGAGATGTCATTGCCTTCGGTAAATCCATAGATTACCTTCAGCAATTTAGTTTTGAAGAATTACACCAGCATGAATTGGATTTACTAAACTATGCAACCGAAAAGCTTTCCTCTGTTCCAGGTCTAAAAATCATTGGAAATGCCAAGGAAAAAATCGGTTTGGTGAGCTTTCTAATCGATGGTTTACATCCTCAGGATATTGGTTTATTGCTGGATCAATACGGAATTGCCATTCGAACAGGCCATCATTGTGCCCAACCCTTAATGAATCGATTCGGAATTGTTGGAACTTGTCGAGCTTCCTTTTCGTTCTATAATACAAAAGAAGAAATTGATCAATTTGTGACCACCCTAGTAAAGGTCATTCAAATGTTGAAATAAAATTATGCGTCAAACTATCAATCAAATACAAGATGAATTAATCGAAGAATTTGACCTTTTCGATGATTGGGAAGGCAAATATGAGTATTTAATTGATCTTGGAAAGAAATTAAATTCTTTTCCAGAAGATAAAAAAGACGAAGACCATATTATCAAAGGTTGTCAGTCTTTGGTATGGCTCGATGCCCAATACCAAGACGGACAAATTATTTTTTTGGGAGATTCAGAAGCGGTGATTGTGAAAGGTTTAATCTCTATGTTGATACGTGTTTTATCCGGACATAGTCCACAAGATATATTAAATGCTGAATTATATTTTATTGACAAAATCGGCATGAGTTCTCATTTGGCTCAAACCCGTTCCAATGGTTTGGCCTCCATGGTTAAACAAATGAAGGCCTATGCTTTAGCTCATTTAAAATAAGAATTATGACAGAAGAAGAATTAAAAGAGGAAGTTGTAAGGGCCATCAAGAAAGTCTATGACCCTGAAATACCAGTCGATGTTTATGAATTGGGCTTAATTTATGAAATTAAAATTTATCCTGTCAATAATGTTTATATATTAATGACATTAACTTCTCCTTCATGCCCGTCTGCAGAAGAGATTCCCGTGGATATAGAAAGACAGGTTAAATCGATTGATGGGGTAGAAGGTGTTGAGGTTGAATTAACCTTCGATCCACCCTATTCCCAAGACATGATGTCTGAAGTTGCCAAATTAGAATTAGGTTTTTTATAAAATAGAATAATTATGTATCCAGAACATTTAGTTGCCCCGATGAGGCAAGATATTGTAAGCGGAGGTTTTGAAGAATTAAAATCTGCTGCTCAGGTGGAAGAGGTGATGAACCAGCGTGGAACCACCTTATTATTTATTAACTCAGTTTGTGGCTGTTCAGCCTCTACGGCTCGGCCTGGCGTTAAAGACGCAGGGGGGAATGCTTCCAAAAAGCCAGATCCTTTAGTTACTGTTTTTGCAGGGGTAGATCAAGAATCAACGGCGAAGGCGAGAGAGTTTACCTTACCTTATCCACCTTCTTCTCCATCTATAGCCTTATTCAAAGATGGGGAATTGGTTCATTTCGTTGAAAGACACCATATTGAAGGCCGCTCAGCTGCTATGATATCCGAACATTTACAAATGGTTTTTGATGAAACACTCTAAATAATTAATAGCGGCAGCCGCTCTTCACAGCGCGGCTGCTGCTATTCATTCACTCTTATTTTGCACCTCCTATGGCGCCAGAAGCATCTGGATTCTTCTCGGCTTTTTCAGCCGCTTTCTTAGAAGCACCTTCAAAATCACCCGCTTTCACCATGGCCATTTTATTCACATCAATGATTTTTCTGACGGCATTAAGAATATCTTCCTTGCTTAGGTTTTGAATTTTGGTTTCAAATTCTTTTTCCCAAGCCATGGTTCTATCTAAGAATAAATTCCCATTCAAGGTGCCCACCAGTCGGTTATCTTGAGAACGATCAACTTTATTCGACTCTGTATAGGATTTCTTAGCCTCAGCGATTTCTTTGTCAGTAAATCCGTCTTTTAGCATTTTTTCAATTTCCTCAATAAAGGCTGATTCTACCTTGTCTCTGTTTTCTGGTGCATATATGGCATAGGCAAAGAAGGTAGCAGCATCATCAATGGGTGGAGCTGAGAACTGGGAACCCACACCGTAAGATAATCCCTCTTTCTGACGAATTCGATCCATCAGTCGAGAGGATAATCCTGATCCACCCCCCAGCATATAATTGGCAAGGGCCATCGCTGGAAAATTAGGATCCGAATCCTTCATCTGGATTGGCTGCATAGCAAAGAAGAAACCAGAAGCTTTGTCTGGCGTCTCAATATTCATATTCTTTGCTTCCAACTGATGGAAATTACTTGGAATTCTCGCATATTTTAAAGGCGATTTCCAATCTCCAAATTCTTTTGTTATAATATTTTGAACTTCTTTTTCATCAAAGTCCCCAACAAAAGAAATGGTATTATTTCCACCTCCTAATTTATTTTGATAATAATCTTTTACCTGATCTAAGCTAGCCTGATTATAAGCCACTGCAGATTCCTCTGAATTCATTCGATAACGAACATCGTCTTTATCATAAAACTGATTCATCAAGGAAATAAGTGCTTCCTGTGCCTTGGTAGAAGGCTCTGATTTCGCACTCTCAATGGCCGTTAAATTTTCCTGCTTTAATTTTTCAAATTCAGACTCATCAAAAGCGGGCATCTTGATCGCCTCAGCAACCAATTGAATGGTTGGGATCAAATTTTCCTTGGTGGTTTCTATGCCTATCCTTAAGCTACCCGCTCCCCCAGAAATACTTACCCTTGCTTTTAATTTGTCCAATTCATCCTGGAATTCTTGTCGTGTTCTTTTTTGCGTTCCCTTTGATAACATATCCGATGTCAAATCAGCAATCACAGAAGTTCCCCTTAAATCTTTTTCATTTCCATAACGGAATACCAAATTTCCAAATACCGAGGATCCTCTGGTTTTCTTCGGTAAAAAGGCAAATTCAAGATCTCCTTCCTCCGTTTTGTGCGTACGGGAATCAATATTATCCGGACTAGGGTCAAAATCTTCTCCTTGTTCAACAGCGGCTTTTGGTACATAGTTTTTCAAGACAGTCGCTACATCCTCTGCCTCAGGAATATCCGCTCTGACAGGTTTTTCTGTTGGAATAAATATTCCAACGGTTCTATTTGAATTTATGAAATACTTTTTGGCAACTCGACTGATATCTTCTGGTTTTAACTGCTCTAATAAATCTCTTGAATAAAATAGCATTCTCCAGTCTCCCATGGCAATGAATTCAGATAAAGTCAATCCAACCCGACTCGCATCATTCAATAATAATTCAATATTCTTTTTATTTTTATTTTTGATGCGGTCCAATTCTTCCTGACTTGGCGGTGTTTCTGCATATCCTTCAATGACTTTAATCATCGCTGTTTTAACCGAATCCACCGATTTACCTTTCGGAATTTCTGCACCAAAATAGGTTAAACCAGGTTCTTTTAATTGAAAAGACCAAGCAAATAAATTGGTAGCCATTTGGGTTTCCACAATTTCTTTATAAAGTTTTCCTCCCGGAGCATAGGTTAGTAAATCACCCAAGACATCCACGGCAACAAAATCGGGGTGTAAACCAGAAGGCACATGGTACAAAAGACCAATAGCTTGTACATCTCCTGTTCTTCTTAAAATCACTTCCCGTTCCCCATCTTGGGTTGGCTCAATAGTGAAAGTCTTAGGCAAGATTCTTTCCGGACGAGGAATCGGTCCGAATTTTTGATTCACTAATTTTAAGGTAGAAGAGGGGTCAAATTTTCCTGCAATTAATAAAACAGCATTGTCTGGTTGATAATATTTTCTATAAAAAGCTTGAAGGTTTTCAATGGGCACTTGTTCGATATCTGAACGAGCACCAATCGTTGAATTACCATAATTATGCCAAATAAATGCGGCTGAAGTAATCCGTTCATTCAATACCGCAGCAGGCGAGTTTTCCCCAATTTCAAATTCATTTCTCACTACGGTCATCTCCGTTTCCAAATCTTCTTTTGCAATCCGAGAATTGACCATCCGATCAGCTTCCATGTCTAAAGCCCAATCTAGATTTTCATCCGTCGCATTAAAAGTCTCAAAATAATTGGTTCGGTCTAACCAGGTCGTCCCATTGAAATCAGCCCCATGGTCAGAAATTTCCTTGGCAACTTCCCGATGTTTTTCCTTCGTCCCTTTAAAGACTAAATGCTCTAATAAATGGGCCATTCCTGTTTCTCCATATCCCTCATGCCTGGAGCCCACTAAATAGGTAATGTTCACTGTAATGGTTTGCTTTGATTGATCAGGAAATAAAAGCACTTTTAGCCCGTTTCCTAATTCATATTCCGTAATCCCTTCCGCTTCTCTGATTTTTTTTGGTAGTGGCAAAGATTTAGATGATTGAGCAATGATTTCAACTGAAAAAAAGCTCATTAGAAACAATAAAAGAAGAATTTTTTTCATAATGCGTATTTTTGTTGATTAATATTGATATTTAAGCCGAACATTTAATTTACGATTATTATTAGAAGAAGTCCATCTTTCCAAGTTAAAAAATTATAAATGGAAGAAATATCTTTTCAAAGGTAAAAAAAAAAGCAAAAAAGATTGGAATTCCAAGTAGATCCTCTTAATTTAAATAAACCAAAAAGATACGTCTATGTTCGATTCAGACTATGACCCTAACTCGGAAAATTTCCAACATAATCTCGACCGTTTCGAAAAATTTTTACAGCTCCAAGAAAATTCTTTTTTTGATTTAGAAACCCTCGAACAATTGGCAGATCATTACCTGATGCAAGGGAAATTTGAAGAATGCTTGAAAGCTTGTGAAATGGGTTTAAAACAACACCCTTACCAATTAGAATTATTGATCTACCAGGTAACGGCGATGGGAGAATTGGGAAAGAATCACGAGGCCTTAGAACTTATCGAGGAAATTCAAAATATGTTCCCCTCCGATCATGAACTAATCCTGCATAAGGCCTCCATTTTAGGTAATCTAGGGGAATTTGCGAAGGCCGTAGAAATGCTCTTGAATATCAGTGATTTAATTGACGAGAAAGATGAGTTATATTGCCGATTAGGCATTTTATATTCGCAGTGGTCTAAACCAAGAGAGGCGGTAGACATGTTCAAAAAATCCCTTGAGCATAATTCCTTGAATGAAATGGCGCTGGTAGAATTAGCGAATGCCTTGGATGAGATAGGAAAGATGGAGGAAGCCATCGATTTTTATAAAAAATTCATCGATGAAGATCCTTTTTCCTATACTGCTTGGTATAATTTAGGAATAGCCTATTCCAAATTAAAAAAATACGATGAAGCCATTGATGCTTATCAATATTCCATTGCCGTAGAACCCAATTTTGGTTCATCTTATTATAATTTAGCCAATGCCTACATGAGTTTATTGCAGTTTGAAGCAGCGGAAGAAGCTTATCTGAGTGCCATAAAATTCGAAGATTCCAATCCGATGAATTATTGCTCCCTAGCTTCTTGTTATGAAAAGCTAAATCTCATGGATAAGGCCATTCAATACTATCGGGAAGCGGTGAAGATTGATCCTAATTGGGACGAAGGCTATTATGGGATTGCTTTTTGTTTAGCAGAAAAAGAATTCTGGTTTGAAGCCTCCCATTATATGAAAAAAGCTATAAAAATTAATCCCAATTGCGCTATTTACTATACTGGCCTTGGTGATATTGAAGGCTTTTTAAATAATTATGCCTCTGCAGACGAGGCCTATCAGACTTCCGTGGAAATGGACCCTTTTATGTCTATCACCTGGATTAAATGGGCTGAAATGCATTATGAACAAAATGATTTTGAACGGGCTTCAGAAATCATGCTTTCTGCCATTGATGATAATATGGAAGAAGCCGAACTTTATTACCGAGCAGCTATTTTCTTAGTTAAAGCTGGCCAATTTAAAGAAGCCTTCCATTATCTTGAATCTGCTTTGATGCTGGATTATGATAATCATGAAATTATTTATCATTATTTCCCAGACGTCAAAACCCAAAAACAAATTTTTAAATTGATTCAACAGTATAAGAAATAGGTTTTAAGAATTCTATAATCCTACATTTCTAATATGATTTATTCTGTAATTGATATGGGGACCAATACATTCCAATTATTGGTTGCTGAAAAAGTTGAAACAATTAAAATAAAAGAAAATATCCAAACGCCTGTTCAATTAGGTCTTGGTGCCATGAAGGATTTTTGGCTACAACCAGAAGCTTTGGATCGAGCAAAAATCACATTGAAAGAGTATGATGCCATCATTCAATCTTATGGTCTGGCCTATCGACCAGTCGCCCTTGGAACCTCCATTTTAAGAAATGCCAAAAACAGGGTGGAATTCTTTGATTGGATTCAGTCGAATACCTCTTTTCAACCTCAATTGATTTCCGGTGATCAGGAGGCTCAATTTATTTTTCAAGGTATCCTTCAATCTTTACCTCCAAATTTTGACCAAACCGGTCTGGTGATTGATATTGGTGGTGGTTCTACAGAATTCATTCTATTTAAAGGAAAAGAAATTCTATTTCGCCATAGCTTTGAAATTGGAGGCTTAAAACTTTTATCTTTGTTCCAAAAACAGGGTGAATATGATAAAAATCAATATACCGACCTAAAAAAATACATTGAAACTACCATAGAGCCCTTATTGGAAGTTGCCCAGAACCAGAATGCTATCTCCCTGATCGGATCCGCAGGGGCCTTTGAAACGTTCTATGAATTAGAATGTGGGTATAAAGATGTCCCTAAGAATTCAAAATATTCAAATAGGTTGGATCAAACAATTTATGATCAACATGCTCGTTTTATTCTAAATTCTAGTCTAAAAGAAAGAGAAAAAATGCCTGGTATGAAAAAATTTAGGTCCGGAATTATTCCCTATTCGGTTGGAATTGTTAGACTTCTGCTAGAAAGATTAACAATTACTGAAATAATCGTTTCTAATTTCAGTTTGAAAGAAGGATATTTTTTCGCTGGGGAATTTGAAAAAATGTAGGGAATATTTAAAAAAAATTGTATACTTGTAAATCATATTAAAACCTTAATAAATCAAAAATTATGGCTATTTCTCTTGCCTCAATTTTATTACAAACCGAAACATTAATCGCCGATACAGCTGAAGCTATCAATGATACATTAAGTAATCCGAGTTTAACCGCCAATGCACCAGCAGCAGTAGAAGAATTTTCTATGCTGGATTTGTTTGAAAAAGGAGGATATGTCATGTGGCCAATCCTAATTTTATTTATAGCAGCCG
>CAZXZK010000018.1:24993-29414 GCA_964645295.1 uncultured Cytophagales bacterium
TCCAAATTAGACGATAATTTTTTGCATACCATCAATGACTTATTGGTGGCAGGAAATGTTCAAAATGCCGTTACCTATTGTAAAAATTCACCTTATCCCATTGCTCGCCTATTAGAGAAAGGGCTTACTAGATTAGGTTCACCGATTCGAGATATCGAAACCGCTATTGAAAATAAGGCGAAAGTGGAGATTTATAATATGGAAAAAAACCTAGGAATATTATCGGCCATTGCACGTATTGCTCCCATGTTTGGATTCCTTGGTACAGTAACAGGGATGATTCGTACCTTCCATAATATTTCTGTTTCTAATAAGATTGATATTTCAACCATTGCTTCCGGTATTTATGAGAAGATGGTGACCTCCGCGTCTGGTCTAATTGTGGGTATTATCGCTTATGTTTTGTATACCCTTTTAACAACTTCTATCGACCGAACGGTTAATAAAATGGAGATTACCGCTATCGACTTCTTAGATATTTTACATAAACCGGCAAGTAAATAATTAAATTATGAATTTTAGAAAAAGACATAGAGAAGGATCTGAAGTAGAAACCGGTGCATTAGCCGATATTCTCTTTTTCTTATTGATGTTTTTCTTAATGATATCTACCTTGGCTTCTCCTGATGCCATAAAATTATTGTTGCCAGAAACTTCTAAACCACAGAATGCTCCAGCCAATGAGGTTATCAAGCTGACAGTCGATGAATATCAAAACTATTTTATTGATGATCAAATTGTGGATGTTTATAATCTTGAAACTGAATTAGAACGAGTGGTTGACCTAAAAAATACCGCTACCTTGGTGGTAAGAATGGATAGAAACCAAACAGTACAAGACCTAACAAATATCTATGATATTGCCGCTCGTTTGAACCTAACGATGGTAATGGCTGCCGAAAAACGCAAATAAGGGTTCTTTTTCAATATTTTATAGCATTATTTTACTAAATTTGCACCCATGCAAAAAGTTCTGAAGTTTGGAGGAACTTCCGTAGGTTCTATTGAGAGCATTTCCTCCGTTATTAATATCTTGAAAAAAAATCATGTTGCCAATAATTCATTGGCCATGGTTTCATCCGCTATGGGTGGCGTAACAAACCTCTTGATTCAGGCTGGTGACCTAGCCGCTCAAGGAAAAATGACAGATGCCAATCTTTTAATCAACGATATTGAAAACCGACATTTTGCAGTTATCAAGCATTTTATTCCTGTTAAAAACCAATCAGCTGTTATTGCCCTTATCCGAGCGATAATCAATGAATTAAAGGATTTGCTGAAAGGAATTGCACAAACAGGAGAAATCACCCCTCGTTCCTCTGCAAAAATTCAGAGTTTCGGGGAACGTCTTTCGGTACCCATGCTTTACCATGTCTTCCTACAAGAAGGCCTTCCTGTAGAAATGGTAGATACCAGAGCAATTATCAAAACAAAAAAAGAAGGAAATAAAGACATAGTCGATTTTTCCCAAACAGATAAAAATATTCTTGATCTGGCAGCCTCTCTTAATGGAAAAATTGCCGTAATTACTGGCTTTATAGCAAGTAATTCCCAAGGTGAAATCACTACACTTGGGAGAGGTGGATCCGATTATACTGCCTCCATTTTTGGTGCTTCCCTAAACGTGGATGAAATTGAAATATGGACAGACGTGGATGGTATCATGACTTCCGATCCGCGCATGGTAAAAAATGCTTTTTCTGTTCCAGAAATTTCTTATGCGGAGGCTATGGAATTAACGCATTTCGGTGCCAAAGTGATTTATCCGCCTTCCCTGATTCCCGCTTTCTTAAAGAATATCCCTATTCGTGTATTGAATACCTTTAATACCGATTTTGAAGGAACTATCGTAAAGCCTCAAGTGGATAATTCCAATGACCTTATAACCGGTATTTCATCCATCAAAGAAATTGCCCTAGTCAATGTAGAAGGTTCCGGAATGATTGGCGTTGCGGGGATTTCCTCCCGAATTTTTACCGTTCTTTCCAAAGAATCTGTTTCGGTAAGTTTAATCTCCCAGGCTTCTTCGGAGCATTCCATTTGCTTTGCCGTAGAACCTTCAGCCGTAAAAATAGTCGATAAAGTCTTGCGTGCTGAATTTGAAAGAGAATTAGCAAAAGGTCAAATCGAAGATATTTATTTCCAGGAAGATCAGTCAATCATCGCCATTGTTGGGGAAGGGATGAAACAACATACAGGTATTGCTGGGAAATTATTCTCCGGACTAGGAAAAAATGGTATCAATGTGACAGCCATTGCCCAAGGTTCTTCTGAATTGAATATTTCCGTTGTAATTAATCGTAATGATTTAGGAAAGGCCTTGAATGTGATTCATGAATCCTTTTTCTTCGGACAAATCAAGACCTTGAATTTATTCATTGTGGGGATTGGATTAATCGGGAAAACGCTTTTAGAGCAGTTCAAACAACAAGAGAATTTCTTGGCGAAATACCGCAATGTTCGTATTAAAATCATCGGGGTGGCAAATTCACGCAAGATGCTGATAGATGAAAAAGGAATCGAATTAGAGGACGTTTTACCTCGATTAGAAGATTCAAAAACTACTTCTGATTTATCCGTATTCTCCCAACATATTATTGATTTCAATTTGCCGAATTCAGTCTTTGTAGATTGTACGGCAGATAAAAATATCGTTAAATATTATTTAGGCTTATTCCAGGCCTCGGTTTCGGTGGTAACTCCGAATAAAGTGGCCAATTCTGGGCCTTATGCAGATTATGTTGAATTGCATCAAACTGCTTTGAGCAAAGGGGTAAAATTCTTATACGAAACGAATGTGGGTGCAGGATTGCCTGTTATCAATACGCTTCAAGGTTTAATTGCCTCAGGAGATCGTTTTGAAAAGATCGAAGGGGTACTTTCAGGTACACTTTCTTATATCTTCAATAATTTTGGTAATGGCACAAGCTTCGCTGAAATCGTTCGCATGGCCAAAGCCAAGGGTTTTACAGAACCGGATCCTCGGGAAGATTTAGGTGGGATGGATGTTGCCCGCAAAATCTTGATTCTTTGTCGTGAAATCGGGATGAAATTAGAACCGTCCGACGTAAAAATTGAGCGGATCATCCCTGAAAATTGTCAGAATGCCCATTCAGTAGATGATTTTTTTGAAGAATTGGAGAAGTCGAACGATTATTTTGAGGATTTAGCAGCCAAGGCGAAGGCTGAAAAAAAGAGATGGCGTTATATTGCTACTTATGAAAATGGAGGAGTAAGGATTGGTTTGAGAATGGTAGGAGAGGATCATCCTTTCTTTATGATGGAAGGGGCAGACAATATCATTGCCTTTACAACGAAGCGTTATTCGGAGAGGCCATTGGTGATCAAAGGACCAGGGGCTGGTGCGGAGGTCACGGCCTCGGGGGTATTTGCCGATATTGTATCATTAGGAAGTTTTTTAGGATAAAATGAAAAAAATACGGGTATTTGCTCCGGCCACGGTGGCCAATGTAGCTTGTGGATTCGATATATTCGGGCTAGCGGTAGAGCGTCCGGGCGATATCGTAGAATTAGAAGAAAAAGCAGAACCCGGATTAGTCATCAAGGAAATTACGGGAGATGAGGGAAGGTTGCCAAAAGAGGTAGAGAAGAATACCGCAGGTATTGCCATTAAAATGTTCTTAGAGCATTTGGGTATGTCTGATAGGGGTTTTTCAATTTCTTTGCACAAGGATATGCCCTTAGGGTCAGGATTAGGGTCGAGCGCCGCCTCAGCGGTGGCTGGGGTCTATGCAGCCAATGAAATCTTGGGAAGACCGATGGCGGTAAAAGATTTATTACCCTTTGCCATGGAAGGGGAGCGCGTGGCTTGTGGATCTGCGCATGCCGACAATGTCGCTCCAAGTCTTTTAGGAGGCTTTGTGGTGATTCGTTCCTATGAGCCTTTGGATATATTTCCGATTAAGGCCCCAGAAGATTTATGGGTAGTGATCATTCATCCACAGGTGGAAGTCAATACAAAAGATGCTCGCTTAATATTAGAAAAAGAAATAACTTTAGGGAATTTAATAAAACAAACCGGTAATGTAGCTGGCTTGGTTATAGGCATGATGGAGGGGAATTATGCATTAATCGGACGATCTTTGGAGGATGTCATCATTGAACCAGCAAGATCGATCCTATTACCGCAATTCAAAGAAGTAAAGGCCGCTGCAAAATCTGCGGGAGCTTTGGGAGTATCTATATCAGGCTCTGGCCCTTCTATGTTTGCCTTATGTAAAGGAAAAGAAATTGCAGAGCAGGTTGCCCTTGCCATGCAGGCGGAATTCTCTTCCGTAGAGATTGATTCTGAACGATTCGTTTCGAAAATCAATCCTTTTGGCCCAAGAATAGTGAATAGTGAATAGTGAAAAGTGAAGAGCGGCAGCCGTGCTGTAAATAGTGAATAGTGAAAAGTTAAG
>CAZXZK010000018.1:29424-31433 GCA_964645295.1 uncultured Cytophagales bacterium
AGTATATTCAATGATTCTTCGATTCTACAATTCTAATATTCTAATATTCTAAAAAACATGAAAAAACTCCTCTTATTCCTATTGATCTTGACGAACGGATTATTTGCTCAGGATTATCAATTAAAAAAAGATTTACAGTATCAGTCGGGCGATGAATATATGAATGAGCGTAGCAAGCTGGATGTCTATTATTCTTCTGATTTAAAAGATGCGCCGGTATTGATATTTTTTCATGGGGGCTCCATCAAGGCCGGATCGAAATATATCCCTAAAAATTTAGAGGAGCAAGGAATTGTGGTGGTGACAGCCAATTATCGATTATATCCAAAGGTTTCTGTAAAGGAAGCTGTGGAAGATGCAGCGGCCGTGGTAAAATGGACGGTGGATCATATAAAAGAATATGGAGGATCGGTAGATAAATTATTTATAACAGGACATTCTGCTGGGGGGTATTTGGCAAGCATGGTGGCATTGGATTCTTCTTATTTAGCAAAATACGGATTAGATCAGAATGTTTTTGCAGGAATAATTCCTTTGAGTGGGCATCAGATTACGCACATGACCGCAAGAGAGGCGCAAGGGATATCGCCCGTAAAGGCTACGATTGATGAAATGGCACCGATACATTATACCAGAAAGGATACGCCCCCTTATATTATGATTACGGGAGACCGTGAATTGGAATTATTAGGACGCTATGAGGAGAATGCCTATATGTGGCGAATGATGAAATTGAACGGAAATAAAAATACGGAATTATACGAGCTCGACGGATTTAATCATGGAGGTATGGTAGAACCTGCTATCCCCTTATTAATTAGACGAATTCGGGAAATTTTTCAATGAGTGAATCTGTCACAGGCGAGGACGCCTGCGCCAGGGGAGGTTCATAGTTCATCACTCTAAATAAAACTCTATATAAAATACTAAACCATGAAAAAAATCATTCCCATTTTGACCTTTTTTTTGATATCCTGTGTTGAGCAGCAGGAAAAAGAATTTGTATTAAATAGGGAGCAGTATAAGGACCAGTTGGAGGGATTTTGGTTGGGGGAATGTTTGGGGAATTGGACTGGTTTGATAACCGAGATGGATAAAGTGGGTTTTTCAATAGATGGAAAAGGGGAAGGGTTTTATACGCGAGAGAATTGGGGTGGTCCGGATGAGCCAAACCTATGGGGATCGAATAATTATTCTCCGACAATTGATTTTTTATATGCCAAGAAGGATAGTATTTGGGGGGCGGATGATGATACAGATTTGGAGTATATGTATCAGGAATTATTATTAAGAAATAATACCACGAAGCTGACAGGAGAGCAAATTCGGGAAGGATGGTTAAGTCATATTAAAAAGGAGGAGGAGAATTATTTATGGGTATCGAATCAGCGAGCTTTTGATTTAATGCAGGAGGGGATGGTGCCACCTGCTACCTCGGACTCGGTGAATAATCCGAATTTTGAGATGATCGATGCGCAGTTGACGACGGAGATATTTGGTCTATATGCGCCCGGAAGGCCAGAAATGGCTTTAGAAATGGCCTATTTACCTGTACGGACGACGGCATCTGGCAAGGCGGCGGATATAGCGGAATTTTATATTATTATGCATTCATTGGCTGCTGTGGCAAAAGAGAAAAGGAATAGGAAAGAGGCGACGCAATGGATGGCGCAGGAGGCGAGGAAGCATTTACCGGAGGGAGAATATCCGGCGAGGATGTATGATTTTGTATGGAGTCGGTATCAGGAGAATATACCTTGGGAGCAGGTGCGGGATGAATTGCACGAGAAGTATCAGGTTCGCGGGGAAGACGGATATACTTGGTCGAGTAGGGATGCGGTTTGTCGAGGCTGTTTTGCAGCAGGGATAAATTTTGGGGCGAGTTTGATCAGTTTATTTTATGGGCAGGGGGATTTAAAGGAAACAATAAAGATTGGGGTATTATGCGGCTGGGATTCGGATAATCCGACGGCGACATGGAGTGGTTTAATTGGGTTTATGATGGGTAG
>CAZXZK010000019.1:0-17551 GCA_964645295.1 uncultured Cytophagales bacterium
CAACTATCCGCGATAGAGCTACTACCAAAATTTCCAAAATGATGTATGGTTTCTCCTCTTTAGGATGGAATGGTTCATCAAAAACTTGGGCGAGATATGAATATGTATCGTTAATTTTAGCAGGTATTTCTACTCCATTAGTACTTTCTGTACATACCATTGTATCCATGGACTTTGCAACTTCGGTAATTCCAGGATGGCATACCACCATCTTCCCTCCATATTTCGTGGCAGGTGCAATTTTCTCTGGGTTTGCCATGGTTCAAACCTTATTATTAATTACCCGTGTAGTATTTCATTTGGAAGATTATATCACGATTGAACACATTGAATTAATGAATGTCATTATTACAGTAACCGGTTCAATTGTAGGTATTGCTTATATGACAGAATTTTTCATCGCTTGGTATTCCGGTGTAGAATATGAATCCTACGCCTTTATCAACCGAGCATTCGGCCCTTATTGGTGGGCATATTGGATGATGATGACCTGTAATGTGATTTCTCCCCAATTATTTTGGTTCAAAAAAATTAGAACAAGCATTACCATTTCATTTTTCTTATCCGTGGTAGTAAATGTTGGAATGTGGTTTGAAAGATTTGTTATCATTGTAACATCCTTGCACAGAGATTATTTGCCATCATCTTGGGCAATGTTCTCTCCAACCATGTATGATATAGGGGATTATATTTTCTCCTTTGGTTTATTCTTTACACTTTTCTTCTTATTTGCAAAATATCTTCCAGTGATTAATATGGCAGAAGTAAAAGCAGTAATGAAAGGTGTTTCAAGTAATTATCCATTTAAAAAGAAGCAATAAAACTATAAATTTTTAGATTTATAAACATGAGTGATTCAAAAAATTATATTTTGGGAATTTATGATGACGAGGAGGAAGTATTGCATGCAGTTACAGAAATCAAGTCGCAAGGAATAAATATCGAAGAAGTATATACTCCTTTCCCAATCCACGGTTTAGACACAGCCATCGGACATCCTAGAACAAGAATACCTGTAGCAGCCTTTATGTTCGGATGCTTAGGATTTATCCTTGCCTTTACCCTGATCAATTATACCATGGTTTTTGATTGGCCAATGATAATTGGTGGTAAAGATTTCTTTGCACTACCAGATTGGATTCCTGTTTCTTTTGAAGGAACTATTTTAATTACTGCCTTCGGCATGGTTACAACTTTTTTAATCAGCAATGATTTATACCCTGGTAAAAAAGCAGATCTTCATGATATCAGAATAACGGATGATAAATTTGTGATGGCCATTAATTTAGATAAAAATAAAATTAGTAAAAAAGATATCGACGCAGCTCTTAAAAAATCTGGAGCAATCGAGGTAAAATAAAATAATTTTGAATAAGAAACATAGAACAATGTCTCAGTATATGAAAAAATTAATTTTGGCAGGTGCTATTTTAGGAATATTAAGTTCCTGTGGTAATGACCCAAATGATCCTGGAACAGAATTTGCTCCTAATATGTATCATTCTGTAGCCTACGAGCCATTAACCCAAACAGAAGGTGAATTAAATACCATTAATCCAAATGGGTTAAACATGAGAGAGCCTGTTAAAGGAACCGTTCCTCAGAAAAAATATGCTGATTCAGCAGAACTTAACGAAGCTTTCAAAAATCAGGATTTAATTTCACGTACCATTCTTTCCGGAAGCATGGGTGAATCAGAAAAATTATTATCCAATCCCTTAGAACCTACAGAAGAAAACATTGAGGCAGGAAGAATCCAATACGAACGATTTTGCCAACATTGCCATGGAGCAGAAGGAAAAGGAGATGGTGCGGTTGGTAAAATTTATAAAGGGGTCCCAATTTACTCCTCCGATGCATTAAAAGATTTAAATGACGGACATATATATCATACAATAACACATGGTAAAGGAAGGATGTGGGCGCATGGTTCACAAATTACTCCAGAAAACCGTTGGAAAATTGTACTTTATGTACATGAATTACAAAAACAATAATTAGATAAAAACCAAAAATATAGATAAAATGGCGGGTCATTCAAATTTTTCCCCAGCAAACGTTGAAGAATATTTTGAATTTTCAGCGGAAGGTAAAAAAAGAGTTATAATCGGTTTCGTAGTCGGATTAGTAGCCCTTTTAATTGGTGTGTTCTTATTATCCCAAGGTGGAGGACATGAAGCAGCAGGTGCTGCTCATGAAGCCAAAGAACATCTTTCGGGTGGTGCAGTATCCCACCAACCAGATTCTCATTTCAATTGGATGAATAGAATTTGGGCAAACCTTTGGCTAAATAGTGTATTCTTTACCGGATTAGCAGTAATTGGAATGTTTTTTGTAGCCATTCAATATTTATCCCAAGCTGGATGGTCCGCAGGATTAAAAAGAGTGCCCGAGGCATTCCCAAAATTCCTTTACATTACCTTCCCAATTTTATTACTTGTCTTCCTTTTTAAAGGAGATGTTATCTTTCACTGGTTACACCACGGAATTACAGATCCATCAAGTGAACATTATGATAAAATTATCGCTGGAAAATCAGGTTATCTTAACCAAATGTTCTTTACGATACGACTTGTCGCTTATTTTGCAGCCTGGATTATCTTATGGAGAATGATGAGAAAAAAATCCATGGAAGAAGATATGCTTGGCGGTGAAAATCCCTTCCAATCAATGGTCAAAATTGGTACAGCTTTTATCGTAGTGATGGGTATTTCATCCTCTATGTCTGCGTGGGATTGGGTAATGTCCATTGATACACATTGGTTTTCAACCATGTTCGGATGGTATATGTTCTCCTCATGGCATGTTTCAGGTTTAGCGGCTATTACATTAGCTATCTTATTCCTAAAAGATAAGGGTTTAATGGGCTATGTGAATGAAAACCATTTACACGATTTAGGTAAATTAATGTTTGGTTTCTCGATTTTCTGGACTTACGTCTGGTTCTCCCAGTTTTTATTAATTTATTATGCAAACCTTCCAGAAGAAACGATTTATTTCCTTGAAAGATGGGAAGGCCACGGAAAAATTTATAAAGCTTCAGAAATATTGAATGTTTTGATAAACTTTTTATTACCGTTCTTAGTTCTGATGACAAGAGATGCTAAAAGAACAAGGATTTTCTTAAAAATTGCCTGTTTCTTAATCTTAGGTGGCCATTACATTGACTTTTTCCAAATGATTATGCCAGGCGTACTTGGTCCAAATGGAGGCTATGGTTTAGTAGAATTTGGAATGTTGGCTATGTTTACATCTGCCTTTATATATGTTGTATCAGATGAACTAACTAAAACAAGCCTAGTAGCAAAAAATCATCCTTTCATAGGGGAAACTTTGCACCATGATATTTAAATAATTGAAAAACTAAAAATATGAATTACATAGTAGGTATCTTATCGATTGTATTTTTGATTTTAGCTATTGCTGTCATAAGCAAAAGTTTTAAATTAAATAGTTCCCTAAAATCAAAGGAAAAGGCATCTGAAGAAGAAGATGGCCCATTAGACGGTTCAAACAATATAAATGCCGTACTATTTATTGTTTTTTGGTTAGTTGGTTCTGTTGCAGGAGCTTGGTCTTTCCTACATTCTCAACCAGACTTCTTACCAGAAGCTGCTTCACTCCATGGAAAAGAAACAGATAGCATGTTTTGGATTTCTATGGGAATTGTAACGGCTGCTTTCTTCCTTACAAATACCTTATTGTTAATTTTTGCCTTTCTTTATCGATATGATAAAAAAAGAAAAGCAACTTTCTACCCTGTTAATCATAAATTAGAAATTGTCTGGACAATCATCCCGGCTATCGTAATGGCAATATTGGTATTTACGGGTTGGAGAACCTGGAGAGATATTACCTCTCAGGCCCCAGATGACGCAGTCGTTATTGAAATAACAGGACACCAATTTGGATGGTATGTTCGTTACGGAGGAAATGATGATAATCAATTAGGAAATGCAAACTATAAATTAATCGATGATATCAATAGCATTGGAATTGATTATACAGATAAAAATTCATTTGACGATTTCACGGCAAATGAATTACACCTACCTAAAGGAAAACCCGTTTTATTAAAAATTAAGGCTCAAGATGTGTTACATTCTGTATACCTACCTTACCAAAGAGTAAAAATGGATGCAGTACCAGGTATGCCAACAAAATTTTGGTTTACACCAGACATTTCAACAGATGAAATGAGAGCTAAATTAGGTAACAACGATTTTAACTATAAATTAAATTGTACAGAAATTTGTGGTAGAGGACATTTTGGAATGGCAATCACCGTTTTCGTTGATGAACCAGAAGATTTTGAGAAATGGAAAAATGAACAAATTCCATTCCTTACAATGAATCCAGAATACCTTGAAAAGGTACCAGAAGGCCTTCGCTCACAGGCAGCACAATATGCAGGTATAGAGCCAAATACAGCTTCACAAATTTCAATGAATTAATTAAAACTTAATAAACAATACTATGTCAACAATCGCAGCATCAGTAGAAGAAGTTCAGGTTCATGATCACCAGGATGATCACCACCACGAACAAGGTTTTATTAGAAAATACATCTTTTCAGAAGATCATAAAACAATCGCCAAACAATACCTGATTACCGGTATTTTATGGGCCTTTATTGGAGGAGCCATGTCGGTCATTTTCCGTTTACAATTAGGCTTTCCAGATATGGATCTAGAATGGTTAAGACCTATTTTAGGTGGCTGGATTGATGAATCTGGGAAATTAGATAAAGAATTTTATTTGGCATTGGTAACTATGCACGGTACCATCATGGTATTCTTCGTATTAACAGCAGGTTTATCCGGTACATTCTCTAATTTCTTAATACCATTACAGATTGGTGCAAGAGATATGGCCTCAGGATTTATCAATATGTTATCCTATTGGTTCTTTTTCCTATCCTCTGTAATCATGTTTTCTTCGATCTTCTTAGAAACCGGACCAGCATCAGGAGGTTGGGTAGTTTATCCACCATTATCGGCATTACCACAAGCAATGCCCGGATCGGGCTTAGGTATGACCCTATGGTTAACATCCATGGCATTTTTCATTGTTTCCTCTTTAATGGGCGGTATCAACTACATTACTACCGTTATTAATTTAAGAACAAGAGGAATGACATTCTCCAAATTACCACTAACCATTTGGGCTTTCTTCTTTACTGCGGTTTTAGGCTTATTATCTTTCCCAGTATTATTATCAGCTGCATTATTATTAATTTTCGATAGATCCTTCGGAACATCTTTCTATTTATCGGAAATATATATTCAAGGTCAAGCGCTACCAAATGTTGGAGGTTCAGCAATCCTTTACCAACATTTATTTTGGTTCCTAGGCCACCCAGAGGTTTATATCGTATTATTACCAGCCTTAGGGATGACATCAGAAATTATTGCCACCAATGCAAGAAAACCAATTTTTGGTTATAGAGCAATGATTGGATCCATCATGGGTATTACCATATTGGCCTTCATCGTTTGGGCCCACCATATGTTCGTAACTGGTATGAATCCTTTCTTAGGATCCGTATTTATGTTCCTTACCTTGATTATCGCAGTTCCTTCTGCAGTAAAAGCATTTAACTATATTACTACCCTATGGAAAGGTAATTTAGTGTTTACTCCGGCCATGTTATTCTCCATCGGATTAGTATCACTATTTATCTCTGGTGGTGTAACAGGAATTATTTTAGGAAACTCAGCATTAGATATTAATTTACACGATACCTATTTTGTAGTAGCACACTTCCACCTAGTAATGGGTGCTGCCTCTTTCTTTGGATTAATGGCCGGTGTTTACCATTGGTTTCCAAAAATGTTTGGAAGAATGATGAATAAAACCGCAGGTTATATTCATTTCTGGTTAACATTCGTTGGTGTTTATTGTGTATTCTTCCCAATGCATTATACAGGAATCGCCGGATTCCCAAGAAGATATTATTCTTTTACCGCTCTAGGAAATAATTCTGAAGCAGCATTTGCAGATTTAAATGCATTTATTTCAATTGCAGCAATTATCACCTTTACTGCACAAGCTATCTTCTTTATTAATTTCTTCTATTCAATGGTTAGAGGAAAGAAAGCTACAGCTAATCCATGGAGATCTAATACCTTAGAATGGACTACCCCTGTAGAACCAGGACACGGAAACTGGCCAGGTGAAATCCCTGCTGTATACCGTTGGCCTTATGATTATTCTAAGCCAGGTGCTAAGGAGGATTTCATTCCACAAAATATTCCTTTCTCTGCAACTCCTGAATCAAATCTTCCGGAGGAAAATGAAGAAATGAAAAAAGAAAAAGATATAGAAGGTTTGTTAGATGCACAAAACGAAAGCTATAACAGATAATATAATAAACTAATAGAAGGTGCATCCAAAAACTTAATTGTTTTAGATGCACCTTTTTTTTTCTCATGGGATTCAAAAAAATCAGTATGACAACACTCATTATTCTTTACCTGTTGGTATTGGCAGGTGGAATCGTGAGAAGCACCGGATCAGGCATGGGATGCCCAGATTGGCCAACTTGTTTTGGTAGAATCATCCCTCCAACAAATGAATCCCAATTACCCCTTAATTATCAGGAAATTTATCAAGAAAAACTTCACGGAGAAATTATCTTTAATCCAGTCAAAACCTGGATAGAATATTTAAATAGACTTCTTGGAGCCCTAACAGGTATTGCCATGCTTCTAACAACTTTTTTCGCCTTTAAAAAAGACAAAAAAACCGGAATATTTGCATTAGGCGCACTTTTATTTGTTTTGGCCAATGCCATTCTTGGTAAATATGTGGTAGACTCCTTTCTACTACCAGGTGTGGTAACCGCTCATATGGTTCTTACAATTGCAGTATTATTCTTTTTACTACTCGCCATTTACCATGACTCCAGTAAAATTTCACTTGGTACCCATGGATATTGGATAATTATCCTTAATATTATCCTGGTCACCTCACAAATAATTACAGGTACCCAAGTGAGAGAAAATATGGACCAGGTAATATTGGAATTGGGAGAATCGCAAAAACATTTATGGATCGATCATCTGGATTTTATCTATATCATCCACCGAAGTGCAACTTGGTTCTTAATCATTGCCAACATTTTCTTATATCGTAAGTTTAAAAAGAATACAATTATCATGAATTATTTGAATGGGGTATTTTTCTTATTAGGTATTTCCATTTTAACAGGAATATTGATGGCCTATTTTGCCTTGCCTTTTGGAACTCAACCCCTTCACCTTACACTATCATTATTAGCTTTAGGGCTTCACCTTAAAATGTTGATTACCACAAAATATGAATAAGTTAAAAGAATATATCAAATTATTAAAAACCAGATTATCAGGAACAGTCGCATTTTCTGGTACCTTTGGATATATTCTAGCCCACCCTGAAAAAGCTGATATTTTAGGAATCATTCATATTTCCATCGCTGGCTTTTTATTAACCGGAGCTGCCAATATCGTCAACCAATTGAAAGAAATTGAATCTGACGCCCTAATGAAAAGAACTTCATCAAGGCCACTTCCTACCAAAAATATAAGTCCCAATCAAGCAAAATATTTTGGTTGGATCATGGCCCTATTGGCAATAGGCTTGTTAGCTGCCTTTAATTTAAAAGCAGCAGGAATTGGTTTACTCTCTTATTTATTATATGGATATGTATATACTCCCCTAAAAAAAGTAGGACCCATCTCCGTTTTCATAGGTGCTTTCCCTGGAGCCTTCCCTCCTATGATTGGCTGGCTTGCTGCCACAAATTCATTTGGATGGGAACCCGGAATCCTATTTGCGATTCAATTCTTTTGGCAATTTCCACATTTTTGGGCGATCGCCTGGGTAGCCGATTCCGATTACCAAAAAGCCGGATTTAGAATGCTCCCCAACCATGGGAAAAAAAATCTAAAAACCGCTTTCACCATCATGATATATACCGTATTTTTAGTACCCCTTGCCTTCGTTCCTTTTTTCTTAAAAATGACAGGAATCAATTCAGCCATTATTGCCGTAGTTGCAAGTAGCTTATTTCTCAGCCAAACCTTTTATCTCATGATGAAACCGACCGACAAATCCGCTAAATGGATGATGTTTGGCTCATTTTTATATTTACCAATCGTTCAAATCGCTTTTTTATTAGACAAACTATAGTATGGAAAAAAATCAATATATTGAACCCGCACCTACCAGATCCGTTAATCCAAAAGTTTTTACGATGTGGTTATTCATTGTTTCAATTTTAATGCTTTTTGCAGCATTCACCTCTGCCTATTTAGTAAGAAAAGCAGAAGGTAATTGGGTGGAATTCGAATTACCTGAATTATTCTCCTATTCCACGGTTATTTTAATTCTTAGCAGTTTTTCCATGCATTTTGCATTGAATTATGCAAAAAAAGACCAATTTAATGCGCTAAAAACAAGTATTTCTATTACTTTTGCACTTGGAATGGTATTTTTAATAATGCAATTCTATGGATGGCAACAATTAGTCGAAATGAATGTCTATTTTGTTGGGAATCCTTCAGGTTCTTTTGTTTATGTTTTATCTGGAATCCATGGCCTGCATTTAGTATCCGGCTTAGTCGTTTTACTTTTTGCTTTAATCGCTTCCTTTCAGTTTAAAATTAATGCAAAAGCCCTAACCCAAATTAAAATTTGTACAACCTATTGGCATTTCTTAGATTTGCTATGGTTATATTTGTTTTTATTTTTAGTTTATAACAATTAAGATTAAAGAAAATGTCAGTTGCCCACGCGACCCCAAACGTACCAGAAAAACTATCATGGCTAGGAGGATCAGAACCTCTTAAAGCAAGTTATGGAAAATTGATGATGTGGTTCTTCCTATTATCAGATACCTTTACCTTTTCAGCTTTGTTGATTAGCTACGGAATGATCCGTTTCAGTCAGCCTGCTTGGGTAGGTTCTCCAGAAGATTTTTATTTTTCAACAACCCACTGGCCTATACCAGAAAAAGTATTTGAAGCTGTACCTTTCCTTCATGGAATGGCACTTCCGCTCGTATTCGTTGGTATTATGACCTTTATTTTAATTGCCTCCTCTGTTACCATGGTATTAGCAGTAGAAGCAGGTCATAGAAAAGATCGTGCCGACGTAGAAAAATGGATGTTATGGACCATCATCGGAGGTTTTACTTTCCTTGGCTCTCAGGCTTGGGAATGGACTCACTTTATTCATGGACCAGAAGATTTAACCCTTGCTGCTAAACAATTAATAGACGGCGTTTGGGTACCAATCGAAGGTGCTAACTTAACCCGTAATCCATACGGCCCACCTGCCTTTGCAGATCTGTTCTTCTTTATAACCGGTTTCCACGGAACACACGTATTCTCCGGTGTCATATTGAATATTTTAATTTTCTTCAATGCCGCAACTGGTCTTTATGATAGAAGAGGACATTATGAAATGGTAGAAAAAGTAGGTCTATATTGGCATTTTGTAGACTTGGTTTGGGTATTTGTTTTTACCTTCTTCTACTTAGTTTAATTATTAAAAACAATCATTAAAAATACCAAATTATGGCAGCGCACGCGTCAAATGAAAATAAAGAAAATGTTATCCCAGAACCACAAACCAAAGCAATTTGGAAAACCTTCTGGATCTTATTAATCCTTACCGCCATTGAATTCTTAATTGCCTTCACTATGGCGGCTAATACCTTAAGAGTAGCCATTTTCTCCGGAATGACTATCGTAAAAGCTTTTTATATTGTAGGTGAATTCATGCACTTAAAACATGAGGTTAAATCATTAATCTGGATGATTTTAGTTCCTACTATTTTCGTAGCCTGGTTATTGATTGCTTTGGTTTACGAAGGAGGAAACCTTTATTAGTGATGAGTTATGAACTATGAACTATGAGTGATGAGTTTTATAGTTAAGTTCATAGTTCATAACTCATAGTTCGATTCTAATATTCAAAATTAATATTAAAATGAAAAAGAAAGCTGGTATCTTGTTGGCCGTCATCGCGGTACCAGTTTTTATTTATCTAGGACTAAAAACCTTTGGTACTAATCATTACCAATTACCTCGGTTTATCCCTGCTATCGATTCTACCAATGGGGAAGTCCTGATGAAAAAAAGACCCAATCCCCGATGGAATGAAAGCGAAATGGATACCGTCTTTCAAACTATCCCAAAATTTGAATTAATTAATCAAGATTCCATTGTATTCAATTCTGAATCACTGAATGGATTCATTTATGCAACCAGCTTTTTCTTTACCCGCTGTGGCACTATCTGCCCCGTAATAAGTTCTCAATTGTCCAGAGTCCAAGACGCCTTCCACCTTGATAATGATATTAAATTAATCTCCATTTCTGTGGACCCAAATTTTGATCAACCAAGGAAACTTAAAGCCTATGCCAAGCGTTATTATGCAAATGAAAATCAATGGCAATTTCTTACAGGAAACAAATCCTTGATTTATCAGTTAATATTAAAGGGTTTTCATGTTCCAGTAGCTGATGCTTCCGAATACGACCAAGCAATAAGCAATCCAGATGAAGCCTTTATCCATTCTGAAAGAATTGTTTTGGTAGATAAAGAAGGAGTCATTAGGGGTTTTTACGACGGAACAGATAAAAAAGAAATAGATCGATTAATATTAGAAATTAAAGTTTTAAAAAACATTTATTCTACCAATTAATTATGTTACCAAGTTCATTAAATAAATCAAAGGCTAACGATAACCTTGTAAAAATTTTATCCATTGCCATCCCCATTGCAGTAGCTGTTTTAATTGGATTAAGAATTCAAATTGAATTAGGTTCTTGGACAAAAATCATGCCTCATATCATCGGTATTTTAAATACTTCGACGGCAATTTCTTTGATTTTAGGATACTCAGCCATTAAAAAAAATAATCGAAAGGGACATGAGAAAGCCATGAAATTGGCTTTTTATCAAGGTGCACTTTTTTTAGTATTATACATAGTTTACCATATTTCCAATCCAGAAACCCCTTATGGTGGACAAGGAATTCTCCGACCGATTTATTATTTCTTTTTAATAACCCATATTCTTTTATCCATTGTAGTGGTTAATTTTGTCTTGAGAGCAATCTATTTTGCACTTAGCGCAGATTTTGCTGCTCACAAGAAAATTGTAAAATGGGCCTATCCAATTTGGTTATATGTTTCCATTACTGGAGTAATTGTTTATTTAATGATTTCCCCTTATTATAACTGATTATGAACAAAAAAATTCAAATCCTATCCTTTTTAGTATTTGCCTTATTTTTAGTTTCATTTGACACTTTTTCCCAATGTGCCATGTGCCGAACAACTGTTGAAAGTACTATCTCAGACGGCCGTTCCTCCATTGCCTCTAATTTGAATAAAGGAATTTTATACCTTTTTGCCGCCCCATATCTTTCTTTCTTTGGAATATCATACTTATGGTTTTACCAAAGTAAAAAGGAAGAAGAAAAAAGAATTTATCGAGAAAGAATAAAAGAACGCGTAAGAAGTATTTTTAACGGCAATTAATCCCAAATTGGGAAGAGTTTAAGCTTTATTTTTTCTCCAAAGAAGATTTTAGTTGATTTTTCAAAAGATTCAGTATAATCAGAAACATAAAATTGCTGTCTTCCCTTCTTCCCCGAAACATTCAATAATTGATTGGCTACTAAAATATCTTCAACCTCCTTGGCAACAATTTCAGCCGTATTCAATACCTTCACTTGGTTTTGATAATATTCTTCAATTTGATTCTTGATTAAAGGATAATGCGTACACCCTAAAATTAATCCATCGATATGGTTTAATTCCTCCTGCTTTAAATAAGATTCAATAATTTGAGCAGAAATTGAATTATCAAAAAATCCGGCTTCTATCATTGGTGCCAATAAAGGAGTTGCCAAAGATTGAATATGGATACCCTGATCCAAAGCCTCCGCCTTCTGCGGATAAATCCCACTTGATACCGTTTGATTCGTGCCAATCAAACCTAATTTTCTTTCTTGCCAATGCTGACTCAATTCCTCAATCACCGGATCAATCACATTGATAACTAATGCCCGAGATCCCACATAGGTTTTCACTAAATCATAAGCAGCAGCTGAGGCTGAATTACAGGCAATTAAAATTAATTTACATTTTTTCTCCAATAAAAAATGACATATTTTAACTGCATAAGACTGGATCGCCGTTGCCGATTTATCCCCGTAAGGCAAATGCGCTGTATCACCAAAATATAAAATGGATTCGTTTGGTAATAGCTTTGTGATTTCACTCGCTAGGGTTAACCCTCCTATCCCACTATCAAAAATTCCAATTGACTGATTTGAATTCATATAGATATTTTAACAAAGAACGTAAATTTGTAAAATATTTCAAATAAACTTGCAACCATTCATTTTCAATTTGCATCTAATAAAATAGTATTTAAACAAATTTGAATAATTCAATTATACTAAATTTATCAGAATCCGAATTAATAAAAGCTTGTATTAATAAGGAATCCTTAGCAGAAAAGGCTTTATATGATAAATATAAAAGTCGTTTATTCGCGATTTGTTTACGATACCTAAAAAATAAAGAAGAGGCAGAAGATATTTTTACCAATGGTTTTATTCAAATATTTTCAAATTTAAAATCCTATTCCGGAAAAGGAAGTTTTGAAGGTTGGATGAAAAAAATCATGGTAAATGAATGTTTAATGGAAATTAGAAAATCATCAGATTCTAAGAATTTTATTGAAATAGAAGATTTTCCCTTGTCTGCCCCTGAAACTATTTTTTCTGAATTGGGAGTACAAGAAATCTTAAAATTGATCCATGAACTTCCTGTTCAACAAAGAACCGTTTTTAATCTTTATGTTTTTGAAGATTATAGCCATGAAGAAATTGCAAAAGAAATGGGAATTAGTATCGGTGGTTCTAAATCCCAATTATCTAGAGCAAGAAAAAAATTACAAGATTTAATTATTAGCCATGGATAAGAATAAAACAAATTTCGAAAAAAATTGGCAAGAAAAAGTCCTCAATCATTCAGAGGAGGTTTCCGATACCCTTTGGAATACCATCCAAGAAAAAAGAAAAGAAAGGAAAAAAATCATTTCTTTGAAATGGATCTATCCAGCAATTGGAATAGCCGCAAGTTTGATTCTTATTTTTAATCTCCTTCAAGAGCCCCCCAGTGCAATAAATTCCATAGTAGAAGCGCAGGAAGGATTCGTGGAGAATCCAACCAAACCAATTTTAAATGACCAAGCAGCCATTGCCGACGATAAGAAAAATTCAGGCATCCTACTCGCAAAAAATGAACCCTTCAAAATTTCAAAAAAAATAAAGGAAGAGAAAACAACATTGATTACAGAGGAAAATACCCTTATTCATAGCAAGACCTTTGTGGTCAATTCTCCCGTTCACTCAGATCCAAAACCTCAATTAATTAAAAATTCTGAACCCATAGAAACCTTAAATAAAGAAGAAATTCCAATTCAGATTGTAACAGTCAGCTTAGAGGAGAAAAAGGTGGATGATGTCATCATTATCCAGATAAGTTCCCCAGAAAATCAAGACAAGGAGGAGCGGAAAAAATTAGTAAAAAATATCTTAAATGGAATCGGAAAAGTATTAGATGGTACTTATTCGATGGACAATGAAAAAATATTAGACATTAAATCAAAGAAAAATTTATGAAAAATTTCAGCATTATTTTAACCATTATTCTTTTAGCAATTTGCCAAATTGGCTTTAGTATGGCCATGGCTCAGGATACTATTGTATTGAAAATCGATAAAAGAAACCAAAGTTTAATTGGTACCTCCAATTCTAAAGACATTTCTTTAAAAGAAGCCTTAAGTCAGTACCTACATTCAGAAGGGCTTACCTTATCCGATACCTTATGGAAAAAAATTGAAGCACAAATTCAGTCAGAACAAGAAGGCATTGATATTTCAGCCGATATCAATGGGAAATCCTTAAAAATCAAAGTTAGAGGTTTGGAAATAAATCCACCTCAACCACCCCTTGCTCCACAAGCACCAAAAGCTCCTGAAGCTCCTGAAGCTCCACAAGCTCCACAAGCACGAAAAGAATTTATTGAATTTAAGAATGGGGGTATTCGAGTACGTGATGGAATTTCAGATGTCTACGTAGGACTCAATGGAATTCATGTAAAAGATGGAACTGAGGAGGTACATATCGGGAAAAACGAGGCAGATTTGACAAATGAAGAAAGAAAAAAGAAACTTTATGATAGGAAAGGATTCTCCATGAATTTTGGGTTAAATGGATGGAATATCGGAGATCAAACACAAAATTTCCCCGGGAATTATTTCGTTGACATAAACAATTACGATATTTCAAAATTAAAAAGTCGATACGTGGCCCTGCTTTGGAATAATTATTTTAATATTGTAGGTGGACAAAAAGCTGTATTAAGGTTCGGTTATGGGATCGGATTTGACTTCCTAAATTATCGATTCAATGGAAATAATTTTGTGAGACCAAACCAATTCGGTATCGATTTTGAAATACCTTATACCAATACAGGATCAGAAAAAAATTTGGTAAAAAACAAATTAGGAATGGCAGGAATTCAATTACCCATCCTAATTCATCTGGCTTTTCAAAGAAAATCACCTATTCAAATGATTGGGGTTGGAGGATATATCAATTATGGAATCCGTGATTGGGTGAAAATAAAAGAAAAGAAATTTGAAGATAAAATGAAAGAAAATATTGATCTAAAAAGAGAAAATTTTCGCTATGGACTTCGTGCGGAAATTGGCATTAGGCATTTCCCAGATTTATTTGTGAATTATGAATTAACAAATTTGATAAAATATGGTTATGGCCCAGAAATCAACACATTTTCTTTTGGCCTATTATTGTTCTAAAAATACTTAATCTACTCAGAATCACGGTTTATCTTATCTATTCAGGGTGATAAACCGTGATTTTTCTAAATATTAAAAAAAAATCAATAATTTTTATGAAAGGAATTTGTATTAACAAAAAAATAAAGTAGTTTTGCAAACTCTTTCAAACAAAAGTGGTTTGAAAGTATTGTTGGGGATATACCAGAGTGGCCAAATGGGGCAGACTGTAAATCTGCTGGCTTATGCCTTCGGTGGTTCGAATCCATCTGTCCCCACCATTCAAATTAAAACTTTAGCGGGAGTAGCTCATTTGGTAGAGCGATAGCCTTCCAAGCTATAGGTGGCGGGTTCGAGCCCCGTCTCCCGCTCTTATAAAGGTTTAAGCCTTTGTAGCTCAGTGGTAGAGCACTTCCTTGGTAAGGAAGAGGTCGGCAGTTCAATCCTGCTCAAAGGCTCCATCACTTTGTATTTAAAATTTGAATTTTAAATTTTTTTTTAATAATAATTAGAACAGATTAATCATGGCAAAAGAGAATTTTGACCGAAGCAAACCGCACGTTAACATTGGTACTATTGGACACGTTGACCACGGTAAGACAACTTTAACAGCAGCGATTTCAAATGTTCTTTCAGGCAAAGGTTTGGCTGAGAAAAAAGATTTCTCTTCCATTGACTCTGCTCCTGAAGAGAAAGAGCGTGGAATCACGATTAACACTGCACACATCGAATATCAAACTGTAAAACGTCACTATGCACACGTTGACTGTCCTGGTCACGCTGACTATGTAAAGAACATGGTTACTGGTGCTGCACAGATGGACGGTGCTATTCTTGTAGTAGCTTCTACTGATGGTCCGATGCCTCAAACTCGTGAGCACATCCTTTTAGCTCGCCAGGTAGGTGTACCTCAGTTAGTCGTTTTCATGAACAAGGTGGATATGGTAGATGATCCAGAATTATTAGAATTAGTTGAAATGGAAATTCGTGAATTATTATCATTCTACGAGTTTGATGGAGACAATATTCCTGTAATCCAAGGATCAGCATTAGGAGCTCTTAACGGAGAACCTAAGTGGGTTGAAACTGTAGAGAAATTAATGGACGCAGTTGACTCTTGGATTCCACTTCCAAAACGTGATGTTGATAAGCCATTCTTAATGCCAGTTGAAGACGTATTCTCAATTACTGGTCGTGGTACAGTAGCAACAGGACGTATCGAAACTGGAGTAATTAACTCTGGTGATGGTGTTGATATCTTAGGTATGGGTGCTGAAAACTTAAAGTCCACTGTGACTGGGGTTGAGATGTTCCGTAAAATCTTAGATAGAGGTGAAGCTGGAGATAACGTAGGTTTATTACTACGTGGTATTGAGAAAACTGATATCCGTCGTGGTATGGTAATCTGTAAGCCAGGTTCTGTTAAGCCTCACACTAAATTCAAAGCAGAGGTTTATATCTTATCGAAAGAAGAAGGTGGTCGTCATACTCCATTCTTTAACAAATACCGTCCACAGTTCTACTTCAGAACTACTGACGTAACAGGAGAAATCATGTTACCATCAGGAGTTGAGATGTGTATGCCAGGTGATAACCTAACAATCGATGTAACTTTATTAAATGCAGTAGCAATGGATAAAGGACTTCGTTTCGCAATCCGTGAAGGAGGACGTACAGTAGGTGCTGGACAGGTAACTGAAATCATTGAATAAGATTCCTTGATATAATTAAAAAGAGCGGTTCGCCGCTCTTTTTTTTTCTCTAAACAAAACTATTATGAAAAAACTTATCGCTTTCTTGGCTTTTACTTGCCTATTATCTTTTCAATCTATTGCACAAGAATATTATGAAATTAGAAATTACTATTTCAAACAAGGTGCAAACGCAAAAATCATTCATGAATATTTTTCAAATGCCTTAATTCCTGCATTAAACAGACAGGGAATAGAACATGTTGGTGTATTTAAAGTAATGGGAGACCCCAATCCTACTGAAATGGTCATGGTTATTCCATTTAAAAATTTACAAGCCTATATCCAATATCAGAATATTCTCGAAAAAGACTTAGAATATTTAAAATTAGCTAAGCCTTATTTTGAACAAGTAGGATTATCCAAACCCCTTTTTGAAAGAATTTCAACTTATTTTTCTGAAGCATTCAAAGGTTTCCCTCATCATGAAATTCCTGTAAAAGAGGATTCAAGAATATATGAATGGAGAACCTACGAGTCATATAATGAAGATGCCTTAAGAAGAAAAGTCAAAATGTTTGATGATAAAGAATTAGAAATTTTTAAAAATACCGGATTAAACAGAGCCATGTTTTCAAAAGTATTGGCCGGAGAAAATACTCCTTGCCTTTCTTATTTAATTTCCTTCAAAAATATGGAAGAAAGAGATACTAATTGGAAAAAGTTTGGATCTGACCCAGAATGGAGAACCTTATTAGGAATAGAGGAATATGCGAATTCTCATTCTAGAACCGTAAGAAAATTCCTAATTCCAGTAGAATATTCCCAATGGTAAACAATTTCAATGGATTACTTAGATTTTTAAAAAATTTTAAATAACTTTGCAATCCATTTTACGGACATAGTATAATGGTAGTATAGAGGTCTCCAAAACCTTTGGTCAGGGTTCGAATCCTTGTGCCCGTGCAAAGAAGTGAAAGATGAGTAAAT
>CAZXZK010000019.1:17561-27041 GCA_964645295.1 uncultured Cytophagales bacterium
GTGCAAACTAACCTTTATAAGTTAGAAATTTATGAACAAATTAATTGAATTTTTTAAAGAATCATGGGTTGAAGTTACAACGCATGTGACTTGGCCTAAACTAACTGATTTACAATCTAGTTCAGTATTAGTTTTGATTGCTTCTCTAATCTTTGCTATCTTAGTTGGATTAGTAGACTTAGTATTCAAATCAGGTTTAAATTTATTTTATTCTTCCATCTAAAGAAGATAAATCGCTATGGCAGAAACTAAATGGTATGTTTTGAGAGCCATCTCAGGGCAAGAGAAAAAAGTTAAGTCTTATATGGAAACAGAACTAGCTCGCCAAGGTGTAGCAGATTCTGTTCCCCAAATCCTTATTCCTACTGAAAAAATCATGGAGGTAAGAAGAGGGAAAAAAACTGTTCGTGAAAAAAATCTTTTTCCTGGTTATATAATGGTTGAAGCTGATTTAGCTGGAGAGGTAAGCCATATTTTAACATCTACCCCTGGAGTTATTGGTTTTCTTCAAACAACTGAAGAGGAACAGTTGGAAACTCGTGCAGAAAATGGAAAGATGAAAAAGGTTAAGGTAATGGTAAAAAAACCTGTACCTATGAGCCAAAATGAAGTAAATAGAATTTTAGGTAAAGTGGATGAGGCAGCAGCCATTGAGAATATGCCAAATATTTCTTTCATGAAAGGTGAAATCGTTAAAGTAATTGATGGTCCATTTGCCTCATTTGAAGGGACAATTGAAGAAATTAATGAATCTTCGAAAAAATTACAGGTTATGGTTAAAATTTTTGGCCGTAATACTCCATTAGAACTAAACTACTCACAAGTAGAAAAATAATCACATTAATCTGGGGGAAGAGGGATTAAATAATTCGTATCTCTTCCCTATTTACTATTCCCTATACCCTCCTCCCTACTCACTCTTTTTTCCAATTCTTCGATTCTTTTATTTAATTGAATAATATAAAGAGTCATTTCTTCAATTTTTTCTAGAAGTATTACATCTGTTTGGTGGAGATTATTTCCATTTACCTGAATATCTTTTTGACTTGGTATCTTGGGTAAATGTTTATTTTTTTGGATGTATTTCTCCAAGGCGGGAAGTTCCAACAAAAAATAATCCTCATCAAAGACATAATCTGCCCAATCTGGGCTATCAGATGCTGCAATCGTAATTTTCTCTGAAATTATCCCTTTCTTAACATACATACTATAACCAGAGGGCGTTGAGACATTCTCTCCCATAACGATGGGTGAATGCTCGAAGACAATCTGAGCCTTTCCTGAAAGGCTTAAAAAAATAAATAAGAAAATTAAATATTTCATCTTATAATAATTTATTGTGGTTTTGCTCGAAAGATTGTCCCAGATGAAGAATCTATCTTCGTGCCTGGGGATAATTTTATAAGTCGGCCTTTTAATTCAACTTCTGAATTTCCATTAATGGGGGAAGATAAATCAATTTCACCGGTTGTATTAATTTGAATATTTTTATTTAAGAAATTTTCTTGAATGGAATAATTATAATTTACCTGATTATTCAAGATGATTTTTTCTTTTCCAGTCTCAGGGAATCGGGCTTTTCTTTTTTTATAATAATACTCCTTAGCCTCTAACCAATAAGTAAGGCTATCCCCATCTTCAAAATAAATATTATCTAATTTAATTTGAAATAATCGTTGATTAAGCTCCGAATTAATTCTTATCGAATCTATAGGATGAGAATTAATTTGAAAAAATACTTTTACCTCCTCAATTCCACTACTATCTTTAATTAAAAAATCAGGAAAATTAATCTCTCGATTCAATTGATCAAAATAAAGTGTATCAATCCTGTTCAGTTTTTCAATACTCGGTTTAAGGTCGTCTACCAATAATTGTAGAGAATCTACATATAAATTACCCTGAATAGTTTTTTGAGGAGAATAATAGGTTTTCAATTCTCCATATTCATTTACCTGCATTTCCCAAACATAATAAATAAGGGTATCTTGCTCCAATTCTGGGATGGGAATCTTCACACTATATTCTTGATTTGTTTTATTTGCTACAGCATTATTTAACCTATTATTTAAATTTCCTATAATATAATATAGCCTAGCATTCCCTAATTCATAATTGGAATCATAAAAAGGAAAATATCCTTTTGCTGTTAGAGTAATGGAATCACTGGTGGGGAAAAAGGGTTTAGTAATCTGGCGCCGACCGACAACGGGTCTTGTATAACCCACAGTTTTCATATAAGCTTTTAAAATTGGTCCTAATTCTCTTTTTACTTCTCCCGCTGCAATACTTGGAGTCATTAAGGCATTGGGGTTATTAAAAGGATAAGTAAATTCATCTAAATGATAGACGCTAGATCCTGCATTAAAAGTAGCAGGGGCATAAAGCTTGGCACTTGTTTGACTATTAGAATCTAAAATTGCTTGACTTACTAAAAATAGACTATCGGAAACCAAGGCATTTTTTAGGGTAATTGAGTTATTAGGGATGGAAGCATTGTTAACCAAATTTAAATTTGCTGCTTTATATCGAATAAAATTATCAAAAATACTCGGTTTTTCATTAGTCAAAATTCCTAAAGATGGATTTTGTGAATTAAGACCAAAAAAACCAATAAAACCCAATCCATGCGATAATTCATGTAAAGCTACCGTCAGTAAGTCATATTGATTGGACCCGGGGGTCCCCATACCAATATACCAATTTGAAAAATCAGAATTAAAATTAACATCGATGTCAATTAAATTATTTAAATGATAGGATTCAGTTAATTTTTTATATAATGAGATGGGAAAATAATAGTTGTTCGGAAAGGTGTATTCATTGTTAAACCCATAATACTTTGGACCGGCTGACCCAAGGACATTAGGTTCCAAGGGTGTAAAATTTACTTTAACATGAATGGGAACTTGAGTAAAAATATATTGAGACCAAATTTTCCCGGCTTCTAAAAAAATCTCCTTTGCGGTGGGATCTATCCCATTATTAAAAGTAAAGGTAAAGGCGGATCCATTTGGGTTATCATGGCTTTCCATTTTTTCTGAAATATTCTTCATTTTGGCCAATTTCTTCAAATCTTTTTTTGAAGGTTTGGAATAAGGAATATTTTTATCGGGCAAATAGTCTATAATTGGTTTACCCGGGATTAAACTTTGGGAATTCAAGGAAAATACGAGGAAAAATGAGATTAAGAGAAAAAAACTAAAAGAAATAAAATTAAATCTCATGAAAGTGGTTAAAAAATCAACCAAATATATCAAATAAAATTAAATAAAAGGTTGATTTATTTGAGATTATCTATTAATTTTGCAGTCCGTTTAAAATACGGGGATTATTCTTAAAAGAATTTGTTACGCTTGAAAGAATAGTTCGAAGGAAAATCAGTTGAAAGAGGCTTCCACTCTGATACTTGAAATAATACTTCAGTAAACTTTTAAAACGAACATTTAAAATGGCAAAAGAAATAGCTGGTTACGTTAAATTACAATGTAAAGGTGGCCAAGCCAATCCTTCACCGCCAATTGGTCCTGCATTGGGTGCCAAGGGATTGAATATCATGGAGTTTTGCAAGCAATTTAATGCAAGAACTCAGGATAGTCAGGGTACAGTATTGCCCGTCCTTATTACCTATTATTCAGACAAGTCGTTTGATTTCGTAGTAAAAACACCTCCTGCTCCGATATTATTATTGCAAGCAGCGAAATTAAAATCTGGATCTGCTCAGCCAAACTTAGAAAAAGTTGGATCAGTTACTTGGGATCAAGTACGTACGATTGCTGAGACGAAAATGCCAGATTTAAATTGTTTTACCATAGAATCAGCTATGAGCATGATTGCAGGGACTGCCCGTTCAATGGGAATTACAGTTTCCGGTGTTAAACCATTCTGATATTCAGAATAAAATTATTAAAAAGGAAATGGCAAAACTTACGAAAAATAAAAAGGCAGCGCTAGAAAGATACGATATCACAAAGGAATATTCTTTGACTGAAGCAGCTAATATTGTAAAAGATATTACCTTCACCAAATTTGATGCCTCGGTAGATATCGATATTCGTTTAGGTGTTGACCCTAGAAAAGCGGACCAAATGGTTCGTGGTGTGGTTGCTCTACCTCATGGAACAGGAAAAGACGTTCGTGTTTTAGTTCTTTGTTCCCCTGATAAGGAGGAGGAAGCAAAGGCAGCGGGTGCTGATCACGTAGGTTTAGATGATTATATTGCAAAAATCGAAGGCGGTTGGACCGACATCGATGTGATTATCACTATGCCGACCGTAATGGCCAAATTAGGTCGTTTAGGACGTGTTTTAGGGCCTCGTGGTCTAATGCCAAACCCTAAGTCTGGAACAGTGACTTTAGAGGTTGGGAATGCAGTAAAAGAGGTGAAAGCTGGTAAAATTGACTTCAAAGTAGATAAGACTGGAATTATTCATGCTTCTATCGCTAAAACTTCTTTTGATGCTCAAAAAATTGCAGAAAATGCGCAAGAAATGATCAATACGATCATTAAATTGAAACCTTCTTCTGCGAAAGGAACGTATGTAAAATCAATTAATTTATCATCTACTATGTCTACGGGCGTAACAGTTGATAAAGGTACTGTAAGCGGTTTATAAGATGACTAGACAAGAAAAAGCACAAGTAATTGCCGATTTGACCGAGAAGCTCGCGTCAACTCCGAACTTCTATGTTACGAATACCGGTGGACTTTCAGTAGCTGAAATTAATTCGTTTCGTAAATTATGTTTTTCTAAAAGCTTAGAATATAAAATGTACAAAAATACATTGATTGTTAAAGCTCTAGAAAACCAAGAAGGAGATTTTACAGCTCTTTACGATGTTTTAAAAGGTACTTCAGGAATTATCTTCGGACAAGAAGATGCAAAAGCTCCTGCAAAGACTATTTTAGAATTCAAAAAGTCAGCTGGTGATGACAAGATTGCATTCAAAGGTGCATCAATTGGTGGAGATTTATTTATAGGTGAAGACCAATTGAAGGCTCTTGAGAAAATCAAGTCTAAAGAAGAAGTTATTGGCGAAGTTATTACCTTATTACAATCCCCTGCTAAGAATGTTGTTTCTGCTTTACAAAGTGGTAAAAACACCTTGGCTGGATTAGTTAAGGCTTTAGAAGACAGAGCACAATAATCAAACAATTAAATTAATTGGGCTTAGCCCGGAAAAATATTTTTTAACACATTTTAAATTTTTAAAAAATGGCAGATTTAAAAGCGTTCGCTGAACAATTAGTGAACTTGACTGTAAAAGAAGTAAATGAATTAGCTACTATCCTTAAGGATGAGTACGGAATAGAGCCTGCTGCTGCTGCAGTAGCTGTTGCTGGCCCTGCAGCTGGTGGAGATGCTGGTGCTGGTGCTGCTGAAGAGAAATCTTCATTTGACGTAGTATTAAAGTCAGCTGGTGCTAACAAATTAGCAGTTGTTAAATTAGTAAAAGATTTAACTGGTTTAGGACTGAAAGAAGCAAAAGACATCGTAGATGCTGCACCATCTCCAGTGAAGGAAGGTGTTGACAAAGCTGAGGCTGAAGGTTTAAAGAAATCTTTGGAAGAAGCTGGTGCTGAAGTTGAATTGAAATAATCAATTTCTAGATACTATTAAAAAGGGAATGGTTTCATTCCCTTTTTTTATTTAAATTGTATTTGAATTAAATTCTATGCAAGATATCATCCAATTACTTCCTGATTCTATTGCCAATCAAATTGCTGCTGGCGAGGTGGTTCAACGTCCTTCTTCAGTGGTAAAAGAATTAATGGAAAATGCCATAGATGCAAAAGCTACCCGAATTAAGGTCATTATTAAAGATGCAGGTAAAGGATTTATCCAAGTAATTGACAATGGTATTGGAATGTCTGAAACCGATGCAAGACTTTCATTTGAGCGACATGCAACCTCAAAAATTCGTAAAGCGGAGGATTTATTCAAAATTATAACTATGGGCTTTAGAGGAGAAGCATTGGCCTCCATTGCCTCTGTTGCGCAAGTAGAATTAATAACAAAAAGAAACTCGGATGATCTGGGTACTTTAATTCGAATTGAGGCATCTAGTTTTAAAAGTCAAGAATCTACGGCTGCCCAAAATGGTACCTCCATTAAAGTTTCTAACCTTTTTTACAATATTCCAGCAAGAAGGAATTTTTTAAAATCCAATCCAGTTGAAATCCGACATATTTTGGATGAATTTCAACGATTGGCTTTGGCTAACCCTAACATCCAATTTAATTTTATTCAAAATGGAGAAGAAACCTATCAATTAAATCAGGAAAAACTGGGTAAAAGAATTGTCGATCTTTTTGGAAAGGCCTATCGAGAACAATTGGCCCCTTGCGAAGAAGATACGAATTACTTAAAAATCAAGGGGTATATCGGCAAACCCGAAATGGCTAAAAAAACGAGAGGAGAACAGTTTATTTTCGTCAATAATCGATTTATTAAAAGTTCCTATATCAACCATGCCATTGTATCTGCATATGAACAATTAATTCCAGAAGGGCACCATCCATTTTATGTTTTATTTTTAAGCTTAGACCCTAATCATATTGATATTAATGTTCACCCTACAAAAACTGAGATAAAATTTGAGGATGAAAAATCCATTTATGCTTTGGTGCATTCTACCGTTAGAAAGACTTTGAGCATTACAAATATGGCTCATTCTATCGACTTTGGAGCAAATACAAATTTATTAAATGATTTAAGTAAGCCTCAAAATGTTTTAAACTCGAGTAATAGCCAGCCAGGATTTCAGATTAAAAATAAGCCTGTTGAAGAAAATTGGAAAAGTTTATATCAAGGTTTAAAAGATAATGTAAGTCAGTTTGAACAAAATAAGGGTCAAAGTAACCAGGATCTATTTATTCTTCAAAGTAAGGCGAATGAAATGGAAGCATCGGAATCACAAAAACGAAGCTTTGAATTATTTAAAATAAGCGCTGGATTTATAGGAATGGTAAAATCTGGGGAATTATTTATTCTCCATCAAAAAAGAGCTTACCAAAGAATCTTTTACGATCAGTTCCAAAAATCGCTTTTACAAAAAGGGACCTATAGCCAACAACTCTTATTCCCTTATCAGATGAGCATAGCCCAAACGGATTTAGCCCTATTTGAAGAAAATATTAATTTATTTAACAAATTTGGTTTTAAAATTGAAAAGGTTCAAAAGAATCATTTTCAAATAGAAGGAATTCCACAAGATTTCAAGGATTTGAATATTGAAAAATTAATTCAAGAGATCATGGAACAAATAAAATTAGAGGCAGGAGATTTCAAATTAAATTATCAGGAAAATATGAGCATTCTTCTGGCCAATAAGGCTGCTGCGCTATTTGGAGAAAAAGCCCTCAAGCCTGAGGAATTAACTGCACTTGTTGAACAAGTTTTTGCCTCATCTAATCCTAATTATAGCCCTAAAGGTGAGAAAATTCTAGTGAGTTTTAATCAAGAAAATTTAATTGAATTGTTTAACCCTTAATTATTCAATTCCTTTGCTCTATCTTTCGCAGCAATAATACCCTTTTTTAGGCCTTCAGCAACTCCTTTTTCTTCAAAGATTTTTAAAGCTGCCTCAGTAGTTCCACCTTTAGAAGCAACGGCCTGAATCAATTCATCCAAACTTTTATTAGATGTCTGCATTAAATGATAAGCTCCTAACAAGGTTTGCTTCACCAACATAGATGCCATTTTATGATCAAATCCCATTTCTTCTCCAGCCTGAACCATTGCTTTTACTATATAGTAAAAATACGCTGGCCCTGATCCACTAAGCCCAGTAACACCATCTATCAATTCCTCTGAATCTAAATAAATTGCTCGTCCCGTCGAATTAATTAAATTCTCTATTTTTAAAATAGTTTTGGTTTCAATATCATCAGCAGATACAAAGGCCGTCATCCCTTGCCCGAGCATAGCAGGTGTATTGGGCATGGCACGTATGATGGCGGTATGTCCTAAACTTTCCTGAATTTTACCAATGGTAATACCTGCCATAATAGATAATACAACCTGATTTTCTTTGATAAAATTCTTTATTTCAGCTGCTACCGATTGAAAATCCTGAGGTTTGACGGAAAGAATGATTAAGTCTACTTCTTGAATTTTGGAAGAGATAGTGTCTACCACCACTCCGGCTTTTTGGGCTTGAAGGACAGCTCCTCTTTCAGCATTCTTCTCAATCAATAATAAATCAGAGGCATTGACTAAATTATATTGAACGAAAGAATTGGCAAAAGCCATACCCATATTTCCACAACCTATAATCGCAATTTTCATTTTCTTATTCGACTAATTTTTGGTATAATAATCTTTTAAAAATTCGCTCAAAGCTTCTCCGCGAAGGTTTTGAGCAATGATTTTTCCATTAGGGTCGATCAAAAATGTCTGTGGAATGAATTTGACACCATACATCAAGGCTACTTCATTTTTCCAATATTTTAAATCAGAAACATGTTTCCAAGTTAATCCATCTTTTTCGATGGCTTTTAACCAAGATTCTCTTCTTTCATCCAAACTAATGCCTAAAATTTCAAATCCTTTATCCTTATAAGCTGCATAAGTTTTTACGACATTGGGATTTTCTTTCCGACAAGGACCGCACCAAGATGCCCAAAAATCCAATAAAACAAGTTTTCCTCTTAAAGAACTTAAACTTAATTGCTCTCCCTCCGGGGTTTCTTGAGTAAATTCAGGTGCAACTGCGCCTATCCCAACAGATTCCATCGCCTTAATACTCATCACAAAACTTTTTACCAAAGGATGATTGGCTCGTTCTTTAGCTAAATTATCTGCAATTTGTACCATAATCTCTTTATTTTCTTCTGCAGATAGAAAATTGGTAGCAAAAAGGGCTACTAAATGAGACCCCATTTTTGGAACCATTTCTTCAATTTCTTTGACTGTTTTGTTTTGAATGGTTTGAAATTCAGCTTCTATTTCAGGGCCTTTTGATTGATCTTCACTAAATTGCTGATTTAAGCGTTGAACTGTTTCAGACATGAATCGTGAAATTTCCATCAGACGATTCTGATAGGGAAGGTTGAAAGAATTATCTGATTTTATTGAATGATTACCAAATTTCCCATCTTGATTAATCGCATCAATTTCCACTAACATATTTTCACCCCCCTCTATTATCATTAAGATTCTTTGTGGTTTTTCCTCATTGGTAAATTTAATATAATAAAAACCCCCTTGATCCTTCACCTTCTGTTTAAAGATAACTTCTTGATTTGAATCAAAAAGGGAGGAATCCAGAATTTCTCTTCCTTTTATTGGATTTAAATATTCTAAATAAACCGGATGAGTCCCATCCATATATTTTGCATGAACCTTTACCTCAAAATCTTGTGCAGATAATTGAAATAAAGGCAATAGAGCCAATAAGATATAAAGTAATTTTTTCATGATTCTATCATTAAATTGTTTCTAATTTTTCTAAAACGATTGAATTAACCATTTTGGG
>CAZXZK010000019.1:27051-30799 GCA_964645295.1 uncultured Cytophagales bacterium
GGGTCAGCCGTACCCTGGGTTTTTTTCATAATTTGTCCAACAAATAAACCCAATAAGCCTTTTTTCCCTTTTTTATATTCTTGAACTTTATCTTCCATTTCAGTTAAAACCTCCTCTACAATGGCCTTTAATTCATTCGAATCATCTTGTTTATTCCAACCTTTTTCTTCAACGGTGATGGCAGGATCTTTTTCTGGATTTTCCAAACAAAGAGGAAATAATTTTTGGGTGGCTAAATTATGTGTAATAAGGCCGTTTTCCACTAAGTTAATCAATTTTGCCAGAATATTTGGTTTAATTGGGAATGCCTCAATGGAGGCTTGATTTTCGTTCAAATAAGATTTTATGGGTCCTAATAACCAATTGGCTATTGATTTATAATTCTTGGCTCTTTCTGCCACAGAGATAAAATATTCAGATAATTCTTTGGATTCAGCAATTAATTCTGCATCATAATCATTTAGTTGGTATTCTTTTTTTAATAAGGCTTCTTGTTCCCACGGAAGTATTGGCATAGACTCTTTAATAGTATTTAACCAAAATTCTGTAATTTCTAGCGGTGCTAAATCAGGCTCAGGGAAATAACGATAATCATTCATTGTTTCTTTAACCCGCATAGAGAAGGTTTTATTTTTTGTTGCATCATAGGTTCTTGTTTCTTGTACCAAGGTACCTCCTGCTTCAAGGGTCTCCCATTGTCTTTCACATTCAAATTCAATGGCTCGTTGAATATTTCGAATAGAATTCATATTCTTTATTTCAACTTTTGTACCAAGGGTATCTGTTCCGTTTTTACGAATTGAAATATTCACATCCGCTCGAAGACTGCCTTCCTCCATATTTCCATCTGAAATCTCTAAATAACGAGCAAGCTTTCTAATTTCAGATACCAAGCCAGCTGCTTCTTCAGCGGAATGAATACAAGGTTCTGTGACCATCTCTATTAAAGCTGTCCCCGCGCGATTATAATCGATAAAACTATGCGGGTTATCACCTTCATGAATTGATTTTCCTGCATCTTCTTCTAAATGAATATGATGAAATTCCAGCCTCTTAGTGCCCTCCCTTAATCTTAAGTCGATGCCACCACCCAAACAAATAGGGGTTTTATCTTGGGTAATTTGGTAGCCTTTTGGTAAATCGGGATAAAAATAATTTTTACGATCAAAATATTGATAGGAATTTATCCTTGAACCAAGGGCTAAACCCATTCGAATGGCAAAATTTACTGCATTTTTATTTAATTTGGGAAGGGTACCCGGATGTCCCAAGGAAATAGGTGAAATAAGGGTATTGGGTTTAACCCCAAACCGTACTGGGTCAGATGCAAAAATCTTCGAATCAGTTTGCAACTGAATATGTATTTCTAAACCAATAACGGCCTGATAATCTGAATTTTTGAATTTACTCACGCTTAATAAAGTATCTTGAGTCAAAGATACTAAATCTTAGGAGGAATTAGGATATTTTACAATTACAAGTTGTCTTATGTTGATAATTTTTCCAATAAGCAATTGAAATAAATACTCCGAGACAAATCCCATAAAACCAATGATAATCTTCTTGGTGTAAGAGATAATCAACCAATTTACAAGCAAAGGCCAGGCTCAAAAATAAAATGGGACCAATATTTTTATGTTTTCGAAAATCTTTTATAAGTAAAATTGCTGCTAATATAAAGGAAATGAGAACCAAAGCCCATTCAAAATTTTCATTAAAAACAAAACTGGAAGCAAAATAAGGAGTAAAGAATAAAATAATGGGCAGGGAAAGACAATGGATAGCACATAAAATGGAAAGTGATAAACCAAGTTTCTCTGAATTCATTAATTTTATGATTCTTTTTTTCATTATTCCACTACTACATCAAACTTAACATCAATATCGGTTGATCCTAATTCGCTAAAACCATCTTTCACAGGAATTCCATTCACAGGAGGTTGATGGAATAAGATTACGTTTAAAACGGCATTTCCTTTTGCATTAGTACGCAAATGATTTTCTAATCCAAGTACTTTATTGTTTTTATCTTTATCCTTAACCTGTATGGTCAAAAAACCATTAGGAATTACTTTTAATTTTACAAGATGAATATCTCCTGCCTCTTCCACTTCCTCGGTAATATTTTCAGCGGGTGATTCTAAGTCATTCCAAAATTCTACTTCAACCTCATATTCTTTATTAAATTCAAGTTTAATAGGATCAACAGAATCTACTATTCCGTCACCGTTATTATCTCTCCATTGATAGGTTAATTGATTTTCATCAGAATCATCTGATTCATTATCATCTTCTTGCTCGTCTGAATGATCTTCTTTAATATGAAGACTGACACGTGTGATTAATTCATTATCTTCTTCAGGATCTACCTTATCCTTTTTGATGCATGAGGATAATAATACGCTTAACAAAAAAATACTTAATATTTTATTCACGGATTTTTTTTCCACAAAGTTAATTTAATGCAACAATGTTGCAAATATAAGTAGATGAAATGACAAATCCAAAAGACGAACTAGGAATGGTCAGTATTAGTTGTGCTGAAAAGGATTATTAATTAGGAAAAAGATATTTACCGTTGAATAAGAGTTCTTATTGGGAATGGAATTTCGATATTCTCTTGATTAAATCTTTTCTGAATTTCTTTAATAAAAAGGGAAGTTACCAGAAATTGATCGGCGTATTCATTGACTTTCATAAAGACTTTTAGGTCGATACTGCTTTCTCCGAAATTAAAGAACCGGACGAAGGGTTCAAAGTCTTTGGCCATGGTTCCATTTTCAATTAAAACCTGATTGGCTACTTCCAAGCATACTTTTTCAACATGATCCAGGTCGGAATCATAGCCAACACCAATAAGAACATGGAAGGTTACTTCTTTATCAGCAAGGAAGAAATTTTCAATAATAGAATCGGCCACTTTTGAATTGGGAATAACGATGACATTATTTTGTGCTGTGATAATCGAAGTTGACCTCCAAGAAATATCTTGCACGGTTCCTCTTTTACCATTTTCTAATTCGATAATATCTCCGATATTAATTTTTCCGGAGGCGATAATTTGTAAACCAGAGAAAAGATTGGAAAGGGTTGGCTGCAGGGCCAAAGCAACAGCCAAACCTCCAAGACCTAAAGTAGTAAGGAGGGGATAAACTTCAATTCCATAGTTTTGAACAATAATTAATAAACCGCCAGCATAGATGAGGGATTTAGCAATATTGGATAATATGGAGGAGGAGGTATTCGCTGCTTTAGATTTAATTTCGAAGAGGGAACCAATCACTTTGGCTAACATGGAAGTTAGGGAAAAGATAACGATAGCAATGACGGTTTCTTCCATATAGGCTACGGATGAATCGGACAAATTCAAGGATTCTGCGATGGGCGAAATAGCTTTATAAAGACCAAATGCAAGACCCCAAACGACTAATTTATTTTCAATTTGTTGGAAGATAATATCGTCGTATTCCCAAACGGTTTTTTGAGCAAATTGAGTTGCATATTTTTTTACGACATATTTCAATATAAACCCGATGAAGGTATATAAAATGACAAAGATAAATGCTTCTAAAAAAAGAGATTGAAACCCGAATAATTCTTTCATAATATTTAATTAGTACAAAGAAGATAAGTACAAAGAATAATAAGATACAAATATAATTAAAAAGAAACAATAAATATTAACCAGTAGTGGCATCCACTAATATTCTTATATTCTTATATTCTTATATTCTTATATTCTTATATT
>CAZXZK010000020.1:0-3706 GCA_964645295.1 uncultured Cytophagales bacterium
ATGAAGCCCTAATCCCTGTGCTAACGAAAGCGATTCAAGAGCAACAAGAAATGATTAATTCCTTGAAAAAAGAAATTGAAATATTAAAAAAGAAATAGAAATATCCCAATTTAGCCCATGAATTTAGTCGTGGGTGATTAGCGGCTGCCGGTTCATAGTTCATACAGCGCGGCTGCCGCTCATCTTCTTCCGAAATAGATTCTGACGGAATCTTCTGGGTACCGGGTGAACTTATCTTTATCTTCTAAGAAACGTAAGTAGGTTACAATCTCTGCTAGGTCAATGGTTTTGAGATCCTTATTTTCTGGCATATAGTTTTCTGCCATTTTCCCGGTTGCTAGGGTATCGCCTTTTTTTACGCCATAGCGAACCATTTTTATGATATCTTCCGGACGATATTTCTCAAAGACACCCGAATGTATGGCAGGGTATAAACCTTCCAAGCCTTTGCCATTTTCTTGGTGACAATTCTGGCAATATCGTTGATAGTGCGAGATCCCCTCAATGGCATATTGGGTTGTCAATATATCTTCCTTGGACTGGCAAGCAAGGAGTAGGCTTCCTAATAAAATCAATATAAATTCCTTTTTCATTCTACTCAGCGCGGCTTCCGCTCTTTACTCTCTCAATGTCTCTTATTAAATCATTTACTTGGTCTTCTTGGGTGCCATCATAGATACCACGAATTCTCCGGTTTCGATCGATTAATAAAAAGGCTCCTGAATGCAAATATCCTCCTAATTCATTTTCGTCTTTTTGGGTAGTGACCAAAAATTCTTTTTCTCCTAATTCAAAAATTTTGGCTTGGTCGCCTGTTAGGAAATTCCATTGATGATTATCGATAGACAATTTATTCGAAAAATCTTTTAAAATGGAGGGCTTGTCGTAATTAGGATCTATGGATATGGAAATGATTTTAAAATCCTCCTCCTCTTTAAATTTCTCATGTACCCGCAATAATTGGGTTTTCATGACTGGGCAGATCGTCGGACAAGTAGTAAAAAAGAAATCAGCGACAAAGACTTTCCCTTCCAAATCTTTGGTGCCGTATTCCAGGGAATCTTGGTTGATTAGACTAAAATCTGGAATCTGGTGGTAGATGGTATCGACCTTTCCGTTGATTTCAATAGTTTCTTTCGGACCTAGAATCGGAAGTTTTTCTGTCTGCCCACAGGATAGGAAGAGAAAAGAAAGGCCGAAAAATAATTTATTTATTTGCTTGGAAATCTTCATATAATTGGAAGGATGAATCGGTTAATTGATTTACCTCTTTTAGTATGGTGATTTGATCTTTTAAATAAATGATTTTTTGCTCTAATTCCATGGAATCAAGACTTTCCAAATCGAATTGATGCATCCATTCCATCATACCTGAATTGGAGCGGTCTAATAGGGCCTTGATATTGGCAATATTGGCTGAGTCTGCATTGCTAGACATGGAGTCCAATTTTGCTTTCATACCTTCAATTTTCATTGATTTAGGCATGATTGTATCATGTAAATCGAATAATTCTTGTTTCATGGCCTCAGAGATTTTGTCTTTGGTTTCTTGGCAAGAACTATTCATCAGGACTAGGATGATTAGGCTGAATAATCTTACAATTTTTTTCATTCTATGCATTATTTAGTTGAATTTGTTTTCTTAATTCTTTCACGGAAGGAATCCATTTTTCAAAATTCTCTTCGCCTCCAATCATTTTAGCAATTTCATGTAATTGCTCTTCTTGATTTAACCTTTTAATGGCTGAAATGGTTCGGTTTTCGACCGTATTTTTGTAAACATAATAATGGGATGTTCCGCCTGCAGCAATTTGTGGAAGGTGGGTGATGGCAATAATTTGATGCGATTTCGCCATTTTGGCCAGCATATTCCCCATTTTTATGGCGATTTCCCCGGATACACCCGTGTCAATTTCATCCAATAAGAGGGTAGGCATTTTAACCTTATCGGCCATTAAATATTTAATTCCCAACATAATTCTACTCATTTCTCCCCCAGATGCAACGGCTTTTAAGAGTTTTAAGCTAGACCCCTTATTCGAGGAAAATAACAATTGGACTTTATCAAGACCTTTTTTCCCAGCCTCTTTTTCTTGCCAATCCCAATCAAGCACGGCATTGGGCATCCCGAGATCAAACAAAGATTGGCTTAAGGAATGGATAATTTCTTGGGAAACCGATTTCCTATTTTTGCTGAGGTTTTGTCCCTTCGCCAAGATATCCTCCTTTAACCGGGCTGCTTGATTCTCTAAATCTTCTAGCTGTTTATCTATATTCCCTAGTTGATCCAATTCGTCTTCCAATTGGTTTTGTAGTTGAATAAGGTCCGTAATGGAATCTGTTTTATGTTTTTGTAATAATTTACGGTAGACGTCTAGGCGTTCTTCTACAAAAGTCAGGCGTTGAGGATCGAGAGAAAAATTGGTTAATTCATAATCGATTTCTCTGGAAATTTCCTTGATTTCAATCCAGATAGATTCGATCCGTTGATTCCAATCTTGGTAATCCGGATTCATTTTGGCAATAGATTGAATATGAGTATGGGCGGATTTTATTAAGGTTAAACTGGAATTTTCTTCTCCAGAAATGCTTTGATGAATTTGAGAAAGTTTTTCTAGTATGAGTTCGGCATGGGATAATTTCTCCATTTCTAGGCTCAATTCTTCGTATTCTTTTTCATCCAATTTAGCTTCCACTAATTCATTTAATTGGAAAGATTTAAAATCAAATTGGTTATCTTCCAAGTTTTTTTTATTCCTTAGAAGGTTTAGTTTTTCAGCTACCTCCTGATAAAGATCATACAGGGATTGGTAATCTTTTAAAGCGCTTTGGTTTTCTGCATATTCATCCAGAATATCTAAAACATAATCGGGTTGAGACAGCCACCAATGATCTTGCTGAGCGTGAATATCGACCAATAATTCTCCTATTTGTTTCAATTCTTCTAATAAGACGGGTGTATCGTTGACGAAAGCTCTCGACTTACCATTGGGGGAAATTTCTCTTCGAATGATACATTCTTCGTCGAAATCCCAATCTTTTTCATCAAAAAGTGCTTGAATGGCGTGGTGGTTTTTTATTTCGAAAATACCTTCAATGATGCATTTTTCATTCGGATTATAAAAGGCCTTGGAATCTGCTCTTTCCCCGATAATTAAAGAGATCGCTCCGAAAATGATGGATTTACCAGCACCAGTCTCGCCAGTCAGAATGCTAAAATCGTCTTGGAAGGAAATTTCCAAGGATTCAATGATGGCATAGTTCTGAATAAATAAGGATGCGAGCATGAATATTTTCGATAATTACTTACAAAAATACAATTTTGAAATTTTATTTTACGAATATCTTAAACTAATTCAAATTCTTGATAAATATTTTTTAACTTTAAAGACTTTTTTCGCCTAGATTAAAAAGATAAATCCGATAAAATGAGTGTATTAGTAAACAAAGATTCAAAAATTATTGTTCAGGGATTCACCGGAACGGAAGGAACATTCCATGCAGAGCAAATGATTGCCTATGGAACCAATGTGGTAGGAGGTGTAACGCCAGGAAAAGGGGGAGGCCAACATTTGGAAAGACCTATTTTCAATACTGTAAAAGACGCCGTTAATCAAACAAAAGCCGATACGTCGATTATTTTCGTGCCACCAGCCTTTGCAGCAGATGCGATTATGGAAGCGGCAGATGCGGGAATAAAAGTGAT
>CAZXZK010000020.1:3716-17292 GCA_964645295.1 uncultured Cytophagales bacterium
GGACATGATTGCTGCGAAATCTTATTTAAATGGAAAAGATTGTCGTTTAATTGGGCCGAATTGTCCGGGTGTGATGACAGCCGAGGAATGTAAGGTGGGAATTATGCCGGGCTTTATTTTCCAGAAAGGGCGCGTGGGAATCGTTTCAAAATCTGGAACCTTAACTTATGAGGCGGTTGACCAATTAACCAAGGCTGGATTAGGACAAACCACAGCAATTGGTATAGGAGGAGATCCAATCATTGGAACTACAACGAAAGAAGCCGTGGAATTATTGATGAATGATCCGGAGACGGAAGGGATAGTGATGATTGGAGAGATTGGTGGAGGAATGGAAGCGGAGGCTGCTCGTTGGATCAAAGCGGATGGTAATAGAAAACCAGTTGTTGGATTTATTGCAGGCCAAACCGCGCCGAAAGGAAGAAGAATGGGGCATGCAGGTGCGATTGTTGGGGGTTCTGATGATACGGCAGAAGCTAAGATGAGAATTATGAGTGAATGCGGCATTCATGTGGTGCAATCTCCGGCAGATATCGGAGAGACCATGTTGAAGGCGCTTAATGGATAAAAATGATTATTCAATTGAAAAAATATGTTCCAGGTATCGGTTTAACCATTATTTGGAGCATATTTTTTTTTATGGCATTTTTTTCTCAGCCCCTCCAGGCGGAGAAAAAACTCCTTCCCTTTAAAGATATCACCCAAGATTGGATGGTCTACGACGAAAAGGCTGAAATTTTTGTCCCTTACTTACCATCTTTACATTTAAATCATCTATCAAAATCCTTAATTATTCAGCGTAATCAATATTTAAATTCCTATTTGAGTTTAAAGAATAAGATTTCTTACCAATTATTTGTCAATGGCGTGTACTATAAGGATTATTCTACCCTGAATTTTTCCCAAAAAGAACCTTATCTAATATCCTTAAATCAGTTAAAAAGGGAATTTCCAGGCAGGCAACTAGTCTTGACTTTTTTTAGTGAGGAATTGTCTGGTATACCGGAGAATATTCAATTGGTACAATATCGGGAGGTGGTCAATATCAATAAAAATTTAAAAAGAACGAGCAATTATTTGAATTATGCAATGATTGGAGGTTTATTTATTGTCTTATTGTATTTGGTTCTTTAAAAGATTGGTTTAGTTTGTCTAATCGTCATTTATTAATTTATAATTCTGCTTTTGATTTCCCCAATTTATCCATATTAATTATCCTAAGTATTTTATATGGTTTTATTTCGATCAATAATCAATATCATTTGAGCCTCAATTATATCAGTGCCCAGCAAATCAACCAAAATTTTCAACTTGGAGGCATGTTGTGGTTGGTATTCAAAACCACAGGAATCGGTTTTTTCTTATTTGTTACTAGATGGCCGGTTTATTTTGTTGTAGCAAGAGTATTGAATATTCGTCGAATAACCAATTTTCATTATTTTAAAAATCTTCAGACAAATTTTCAATTTTATTTTATCTCGTTTGTTGTATTTATTTTATTGAGTATCTATGAAGGAAACCATACTCAAATGGATATCGATTTATATGTTTATTGTGTGAATGGATTTTATTTGGTGCGGTCCATTTATTATTATTTTTTATTTCGAAAAAATTTAGAAATAAATGTACTTACTACATTAGCCTATTTATTATTAACGGAAGGACAAATCGCCTTATTTGGCGTTAGAATAATATTATTTAGTGACCTTCAGACCTAATATTTTAATTTTTTTTTATATATTTGCACTTTAATTCAGAAAAAATTTAATTGAAAAATAAATTTCTATGTTAGAAGCTACTCAAATTTCTAATAGCAATAAAGAAAGACTAAAGCCGGTAAAAAGTATCCTAATTACGCAATCATTTAAACCTGAGCAATTAACGCCCTATCAAGAATTAGAGAAGAAGTTTGGGATTAAAATTGATTTTCGTTCTTTTATTGAGGTGAAGGGTTTGGATTATAAAGAATTTAGAAAATCGAAGATTGAAATTTTGGATCATACGGCCATTATTTTTACTTCTAGACATGCAATTGATCATTTTTTCAGAATATGTGCTGAGGCAAAAATTGAAATGCCTGCCGACATGAAATATTTTTGTATTACTGAACAAACTGCTAATTATCTTCAAAAATATATTACGATTCGTAAAAGAAAATTATTTGTTGGACAAAGAACAGCCTCTGATTTATTAGAGATCATCAAGAAGAGTCCGTCGGAAAAGTTTATGTTCCCTTGTTCGGATAAAAGGACCAATGACATTCCAGAATTTATGGAAAAAAATAAATTGTCCTTAACGGAGGCGGTCATGTACAAGACTGTTTGTGCGGATTTATCGGATTTGGAAAATGTTTTTTACGATATTATTGGTTTTTATAGTCCATCTGGGATTACCTCACTTCTTGAAAATTTCCCTGGTTATCAGCAGAAAGCAACGAGATTTGCTGTATTTGGTCCTACTACGGCTCAAGCTGCTTTAGATGCGGGATTGATAGTTGATATTATGGCTCCGCAGCCATCTGCTCCATCCATGACGGGGGCTATTGAAAATTATATTCTGGAAGCAAATAAGTAATTTCTAAAATATTTTAGTATTTTTAGATCATACTAGGGAATAAAAAATTTCGAGGATGCCTAATCTATCTTGCCGTCTAATGAAGAACTTTATGCTTGTAATCCTATTTAGCATCGGATTCAGTACTTCATTCTATGCACAACAGGCCCCCCAACTTAGTTTATTTACGCAGAATTCACCTTATTTAAATCCGGCTTTATCGGGAATAGAAGGAGAGACTTATGCATTACTGCATTATCGAAATCAATGGACATCCTATCAGGGGACCCAAGGGCAAGCAGGAAATTTAGGAACCCAAATTTTAGCTTTTTCTAGTCCATTAACCATTCCGAATATGGGTCTATCGGCATTCTTATTAAATGATCGAACGCCATCGGGTGCAGGGCAAATTTATGGATTTATTCAGCCGGCCTATCATAAGCCAGTAGGAGATGGGAAATTATCTTTGGGCTTAAAATTAGGGATGATGCGTAAGACCTTGGATGGGACTTCCTATTCTTACAGGGATCCCAATGATCCATTTTTAGATCCTTTACTCAATCAAATCGCTAGTTCTGCAGCTTTTGTACCAGGCTTGGGGATTGCCTATGGAAATGAGACCTATCAATTTGGTTTGACCTATGATTATTTAACCAATGTTTTTATCGGTTCAGATCCAAGAATCCAACAGCACTCCCAAATTCAAATTCATGGTAATTATCTTTATTTTTTAACAAATTCATTGGATTTGAATCCTTTTTTCTTGGTACGTTATTATCATGGTGTGGTCTTGCCAGAAGCGGGGATTCGGATAGGATTGAATGGAACAATTTGGATGGGAGGTAGTTATAGAATGGGAGATGCGGCGATTGGAATGATTGGTTTGAATTTAAACAATAATAAAATTAGTTTGGGCTATGCGCTTGATTATACCTTGGTTAATCAATCGGTTAAATCGCCTTTAAGCCATGAAGTCTTTGTTCGATTTAATCTACCCAAATTTGAAAAAAAGGTTAAATGGTTGCCAGTAAAGACTCCGAGATTTAATTATATCTTGGAATAAATGAAAAAAAAGGAAGAAAGATTGTAATATCTTAATTATTTTGAATAATTTTAAGATTAACATTTTAACTACAATTTATTTAATTAGATTACGTTAAAGAAAGAAATATATCTATTTATATGATTTTGAAAAACTTATATAAATCCATTGCCTGCCTATTATTCGCCATGATATTGGTTCAGCCAAGGGATAGTTATTCTCAAGGACTTTTTAAGAAAGGGGATTCTGATAAAACGTCGAGTTCCAAAAGAGATAAACCCACCAAAGGAAAAAAAGGAGGCATCCTAGGATTTATGAAGAAATCCACTGAAGCCCCAGGTATCCTGAATGGTGAAATTGTTGCAACTGCTAGAAGAGGTTGGAATCAACCTACTCCCTACGGCATGGTTTTGGTACCATCAGGTTCATTTTTGATGGGACAAGCAGATGAGGATTTCTCCAATTCTGTGGTTAACTTGAATAAGCGAGTTTCGGTATCCGCCTTTTTTATGGATGATACAGAAATAACGAATCACGAATATCGCCAGTTTACTGAATCTTTATTACGCGATTCTTTATCTGTTTTAGGGGAAACCAAAATCATGGATGAGTATTATCCGGACACAACGGTTTGGATACAAGACTATGCATATCACAACGGGGATCCGATGTTGGAATATTATTTTTCATCTCCAGCCTACGATACCTACCCAGTAGTGGGAGTTTCCTGGAAAGCGGCAAAATATTTTTGTCAGTGGAGATCCAATTTAATGAATGAATACCGAAAGTCTGAGGGTTTATTTGCTTTACCTCGGTTCGAGTTACCATCGGAAGCAGAATGGGAGTGGGCAGCAAGAGGAGGAAAGGCTTCTGCAAAATACCCATGGGGTAATCCTTATATCTCCAATTCGAAGGGTTGTTTATTAGCTAATTTTAAGCCTCATAGGGGAAATTATGATTCAGACGGGTATCAATATACCGCTCCTGCCAATGCCTTTAATCCAAATGATTTTGGTTTATATAATATGTCTGGGAATGTAGCCGAATGGTGTAAAGATGCCTATTCAGAAAATGCCACAGCATTAACATGGGATTTAAACTCGTATTATTATGATGAGAATGAACCACGTAAGGTTGTACGAGGAGGATCTTGGAAAGATATCTCTTATTTCCTACAAACCGGATCAAGATCCTATGAATATCAAGACCGTAAGAGAGCTTATATTGGATTTCGAACCGTCATGAGATACCTTGGAAGTACTAAATAATTATAATCTACTATGAAATTAGAAAAGAACATTAACGTAATTGCCAGTTTTGGAGCAGCCATTGTTATTATTGGTGCTCTATTTAAAATTCTTCACTGGGAAAATGCCAATGAAATGCTGATGGTAGGAATGTTTACCGAAGCAGCAATTTTCATTATGTTTGGTTATTTATATATCAAAGCAGAGCCAGAAAAGTCTTATGACTGGACGAAGGTCTATCCGGAATTGGCGGATGGGGTCCAATCTGCTCAAGATCGTGCGAAAGGGGTTAATCGCTTAGCGGGGATGGAGGGCCTATCTTCTGATATGGTAGAAAAGCTTTCTAAAAGTTTAAAAGGATTAGCTGCTACGGCAGATAGTTTACAAGAAATTACCAAGGCTGCAGGTGCTACGAATGCCTTTGTAGATTCTTTAACGAATTCTTCCCAATCTTTAGGCCTGTTGAATCAATCTGTATCAAAAGCCACTGAGTCGATTACTTCTATTGCTACATCAGGTGTTGAAACGGCTAAATTTACGCATGAATATGCGAAAGCTGGGGAACAATTAGGCCAATTGAATCAATTATACGAAAACCAGATTGCTGATGCTACCAAGCATTTACAAGCCATCAATGGTTTTTATAATAATATCAATGCAACTGTTCAGCATATTGCATCTACTCAGAAAGATTCTGAGAATTTTAAAGCTGAATTGGAAAAACTCAATGAAAATATGACTGCTTTAAATAGCCTGTATAGCAGCATGTTGAAAGCCATGAAAGGTTAATTAAAAAGACAAAAAACTATGGCTGGAATGAAAGAAACGCCCCGTCAGAAAATGATCGGGATGATGTATTTAGTATTAACCGCTTTACTTGCTCTACAAGTAAGCGATGCTTTATTACAGAAATTCACTTTATTGAACAATAGTTTGGAATTGGCTAATCAATCTTCTCTCCAAAAGAATAAAAACTTGGTAGAGGGAATCAAGGAAAAAGTTCAAGAACTTCCTAATCCGGATGCTTATGCCCAAGTGATTAAAGACGCGGAATCTATTCGAAAAAAAGCAGATGATTTGGTAGCGCATATTTCTGAAATAAAATCTGAGTTGGTGGAGGCAAGTGGGGGTTTTGATCCTGAAACAGGAAATTTGAAAAATCCAAAGGAAGAGGAGAAGGTTTATGAAATCATGGTGAATGCCAAAAAAGACGGTAAAGCCTATGAATTGGTCGGTATGTTCGATCAATACATCAAAGATTTATTAGCTGTTGCTGATTCTGGAACCGTATTTTCTCCTTTAGCCCTTGATGCAAAAGATGATCCTATTGTTTCAAAAGATGCGAATCAAAATAACAAAGACTTTGCTGAATTAAATTTTGAACAGACTCCAATACCCGCTGCCTTAGCAACCCTTTCTCAAAAACAAGCGGAGATAAGACGGTATGAAGGGGAAGTATTAGGACAATTAGCTGCAAAAGTTGGAGCTAAAGAGATTAAATTTGATAAGGTATTTGCTCAGGTATCTGCCAATGCTAATACGGTTGTTGCAGGAATGGATTATGAAGCTGAAGTTTTCATTGCAGCCACCTCCAGTGGTTTTGTGCCAAGGATGAGCGTCAATGGAAATCCCATTCCGGTACAAGATGGTCGGGGTAAATATAAAGTGAAGACCAGTGGAGGAAATTATGATGAAAATGGTCTTTCAAAAAGATCCTATACCGCAACGGTCTCCTATCAAAGTCCGGATGGACCGAAAACAGAATCGATTACCACGAATTATTTTGTCTTAAAACCCACGTATAATTTCGAAACAGCCACCTTACCAGCTTTGTATTTAGGGTGTGCTAATCGTTTGTCTGTGGTGAGCCCAGGTTTAGGTTCTCTCTGGAATCCTTCGTTTAGTGCAGAAGGAGGAGATGCTATTGCGGGTAATTCTAGGGGAAAGGTGACAATTGTTCCAAATGCCTCTAAAGTTTCCGTATTAATCAATAATGCAGGTAATTTATTAGGAAAAGAAACGTTTAATGTACGCAGAGTCCCTAGACCAGAAGTCTTATTTTATGGAAATGGGGGGCAATTAGATGAAAAAAGAGGAGTTGATGCGGCTGCTATTCGTTCGATAGAAGCAAGGGCAGTGGCAGAAGAGTCCTTTAAAGAAACGAATCCGGAAGATGCTAATTTTAGAGTAGCAGAATTATATGTTGCCCTGGCAAGAGGAACCCGGAAAATTGATGATATGACCCTTCAAGGTGGAGGCTCCATTTCACGATTAATCTCTCAGGCAGAGTCGGGAGATCGTATTTATTTAGAAGTGAAGAATGTTCAACGTAAGAACTTTAAGGGTGTTATCGAAAATATTCCTTATAGCCTAACGGCCAATATTCCAATTAGATAATATAATTATGTATAAGATGAAATTTTCAAAATTTCTTAGCCTTTCAGTCCTATTATTCATTGGTATTTCTAGCTTTGCTCAAGAAGTAGAAATCGATGATCGAATAGAAAATTCTGTCCGTCCTATTCCGGAAGAGGATATTTTTTATATGACCCGGTTGTGGAGAAGGATGGATTTAAATGAAAAAATGAATAGGCCTTTCTTTTCTGCAGGAAATGAAATTTCAAAATACCTGATTGATTGGGTAAATGCGGGTGTTTTAAAGGCTTATAAAAATGATTCATTAAAAACGGAGATTTCCATTGAGGATTTCAAAGAAAATTTAAAAATTGATATCGACAATATTGATGGGCAATTATCTGCTGCGGAAATGGCTGCTGGTTTTGGGGGTTCTGAAACAAGTAGTGGGGTAGATGATGGTTGGGGAACCGTACCAAGTGGTCAGCCAGAAAAACCTGCTTCCAACGATGGATTTTCTTCCTCACCGATTGCTGCTAGTACAGATGAGTATTTCTTCCCGAAAGATTTAACCATTCTTGAAATCAAAGAAGATGCTGTCATTGATAAAAAACGTTCCAGACTTTATTTCGATATTCAGACAGTAACTTTGATAGTTCCTGCTTCAAAAACGCGTGCTGGTTTTGATAAGCCAGTGGCCTCCTTCCGATATAAAGATATTTATAATTTAATGAAAGCGAATAAAAATTGTGTTTGGTATAATTCACAAAATGAAATGCAACACAAAAATATGTCTACCGCTTTTGACCTTCGATTATTTGATGCACGTATTGTCAAGAAAGGGAATGCAGAAGATAAGTTCTTGACGGATATTTATAAAGGAGAGCAAGAAGGTTTAATGATGTCTCAGTTAATTGAGAACCAATTAATTGAATTGGAAGATACCATGTGGGAAAATTAATTCCTAAATTCCAAGGTTTCCATTAGGTGAATAGCGTCTTCCTTCATGTATTGAATGAAAGGGGCTAAACTATCATTATCCGTAGCTGTTTTCACATATACAGCACCTCTCAAATAATGCTGGGTACTGTCTGTTATATAAAACTGAAATGCGGTTGCAATTTCACCGTTTAGTTCAAAAATACCCGCCTTTTTACCATTTTTCAATACCAGTGTTTTTGGCTCAATTAAATTTGCCTTTTTTTGGTGTCCATAAGCTAATTTATAGGCGTCATCTATAAGATCTCGTAGCTTTTGTTGGTCATTATTCAAGGGTTTATAAGTTAATTGAATATACCCCTCCCAGCCGGGGTAATACAGGTAAATCCAGTGTGGTTCAGCCCAAGATACAGAATCAGGTTTCTCAATGGCAATGGCTGATTTTTCAAATTGATAAGGGTGAGAACTGGTAAGTGGCGCATAATGATGCGCTGGAAGATCTATTCTTGGATAACCTTTTGGCCTAGGTAAAAAATTCTCATCCTCTTGGCTAATGAAATAAAAATAACCCAAAAAGGAGATGAGGCCAATAAGTCCAAAAATGATGATTTTTTTATTCATTTATTTGATGATATTGATTAAGAGATTCTTGAACAACAGAATAAAATTCTTCCTTTGCTTCCGAGATATCTCTATTCATACAAACGATTGGGGCATGAAAAATGATATCAATTCTTCCCGGTTTTAAGATAAATTTTTCATCGTCCATCATCTGATAATTATTTAATAAGCTAACAGGGATAATTTCTCTATTTGTTTTGGCGGCCATTTGGAAGGCACCTTCTTTTAGGTTTTTCTCCATCCTGGGAAAATTTTTAGAGCGAATACCACCCTCCGGGAAAATGACCAAGGATCGGTTGTCCAATAAGGCTTTTACGCCTCTGGTAATGGATTGGCCGCGACTGGTTTTGGATTCTCGATCGACTAAGATATGTAATTTGGAATACATGATACCAATCAAGGGAATTTTTTTAATGGACGCTTTTCCAATAAAGGAAAAATTATTTTTTAAGATATAGTAAAAAACAGGAATGTCTAAATAGGAAAAATGATTGGCACAAAAGACGTAGTTTTTATTCCAATCAGGTTTATAAAGGAATTTGACATTTATACGAATAAAACTTAATGGGAAAAATAAATAGGCCCATAATTTGATTAAATTTCCAGCCCAGGCTTTGGTCTTTTTCGAATGAAATAGGAAAAATACCCCTGGAAATAAGAGCAAGTAGATAGACACAAACCAAAAAAAGGCCCATAAAGAATAAATTCTTAAGAGAATAATTTTTAGAGAATTAGGTTTAGATTTCATTCTTTATGGGACATAGTGTTATTCTACCACCCCAACCATCACAGTATTTGTCTTTTTATCATTTTGATTAGCAGAGGAGAGTGTTGCTACAAACTTATCTCCATTTGCCAGTAAATTTTCTCCTTTTAATTTTTCTACCATGGATTTCACGGTCTTCTCTAGATTTTCCGAGGAAGGGTCATAGAAAAATACCTTAGCCCCCCAAAGTAATCCCATGGTTGTCATCATTTCTTTATTCGAAGTGAAAACGAATAGGTTGGCTTTCGGACGGTGCGCAGAAAGTCTAAAGGCGGTATGACCAGAATTGGTGATACATAAAATAGCTTTAGCTTGAATATCTCTTGCTAAACGACAAGCACCAGCAATAAGACGGTCATTTAATGAGACGTTTGAATTATTGCTTAATGAGTGATTTTTAAAATAAATGGAAGCTTCATCGCCTTTTACTATTTCAATGCTATTTTGTTGTGCTTCAACAATCTCATGAATATGAGCCATGGTTTCAACTGCTTTGAAAGGATAATCCCCAGAAGCTGATTCACCACTTAACATCGTTGCGGAAGCGCCTTGTAAAACTGCGTTTGCTACATCGGATGTTTCTGCCCTGGTTGGAACCGGATTTTGAATCATGGATTCTAGCATTTGTGTTGCAACAATGACTGGTTTGCCAGCATTGGTTGTTTTTTCTACCATTTGTTTTTGAAGGTAGGGAACCACAGCACCATCCATTTCAACACCTAAATCACCACGGGCTACCATGATTCCATCGGTTGCCTCTATGATTGAATCTAAATTATCGATGGCTTCCGGTTTTTCAATTTTTGCGATGACCTTGGTATCTTTTCCGTAAGCAGCAATTTTTTGTTTAATATCTTCTATATCTTCCGCTTTTCTTACAAAAGAAAGAGCTACCCAATCCACTCCATTGTCTAAGCCAAAGTATAAATCCCTTTCATCTTTTTCGGTTAGGCAAGGAAGAGAAACCTTCGTGCCAGGTAGATTTATACCTTTTTTAGATTTTAGAATGCCTCCGTAGACTACTTCGGTAATAACTTCTCTTTTCTCAAGGTCTATTTCTAAGACTTTTACCTCCAGATTTCCATCATCCATCAAGATTCTCTCGCCTGGATTCACGTCTTTATACATGGATGTATAGGTTGTGCCAACTTTTTCAGAAGTACCTAATAGATTTTCATCCATAGCAAAAATAAATTTTTGTCCTGGTTCAATGGGTACACCACCGTTTTCTACCATTTGAGTACGAATTTTGGGCCCTTGTAAATCTTGCAGAATACAAAGATTTAGACCTAATTCTTGGCTCAACTCACGAATATTTTGAATTCTTTTCAGATGATCCTCGTGGGTCCCATGAGAAAAGTTCAATCTGAAAACATTTACTCCTGATAATGCTAATTTTTTTAAACCTTCTTTTGATTCTGTTACCGGTCCTACGGTGGCAACAATTTTAGTCTTTCGATTATTCGACATAGAAATTGATTAATTCTAATAAATATGCTGCAAAGTTAATTAAAAAATGTTATTAAGGGTAGTATCATTGGCTTTCTTTTAGTTAAATTCAATAATTTTAATCGATTAATTTATAAAATCTTGAAATTTAAATTTAATTCTTGTCAAACCTCTATCTTTGTAAAAATGGAGCTTGAAGAGAAAACTTTTTTTGTGGATGTTCTACTTCCTTTACCTTTACCCAGGGCATTTACCTATCGGGTTCCAAGGTTATTAGAACCTTATTTGCTCAAGCATACGCGAGTAGTGGTACCCTTTGGATCTCAGAAGGTTTTAACGGGTTTAATCACGGATATTCACCATCAACCTCCTAAGAATTATACGGCTAAATACCTGTTGGAAATTTTAGATACTTCGCCAATTATTTCTCATCAGCAGATGGAAATGTTTGAATGGATAGCCAGTTATTATTTTTGTCAATTAGGAGAAGTTTTTAATGCTGCCTTGCCCTCTGGTTTAAAAATATCTTCTGAATCTCGGGTTCAGGTTAATCCATCTTTTTCTGATTTTTCCACACTTTCAGAAAAGGAATTGGAAATATTCCGGCTAATTGAAGAAAAAAGTGAGATGAATTATGATTCCATTGCCACTGCCTTGGAGATTAAATCTGCCTATCATTATATTAAAGCCATGGTGCAGAGGGGAGCGATATATGTATTTGATGAATTGAAATATCGCTATACTCCAAAGGTTATTCGAAAAATTCGTCTTAAAGATGCCTATTGTTCCATTGCCGCTTTGAATGAAATAATCAAATCCTTAGAGAAAAAGCCTAAGCAATTAGAAATTCTAATATTTTATCTTTCCTTTGTTCCTATCCATAAGATTCAGGAATTAAATGAAAAAGGTTTAGCGAAATCCTTATTCAAAGATTATTCAGAGAGTTCCCTTCAAACCTTGGTCAAGAATGAGGTTTTTGAGATTTTTGAACAAATCGTTTCTCGTTTTGAAGAAAATGAAGAAATTGTTGAGAACCATGAATTATCGGTTGAACAAAATCAAGCCTATCAATCCATCTTAAAACAGTTTATTGAAAAGGATACTGTTTTATTTCATGGGGTCACGGGCTCTGGTAAAACGGAGGTTTATATTGAATTGATAAAGCAGGTATTGGAGCAGGGAGACCAAGTTTTGTTCTTGCTGCCTGAGATTGCATTAACTACACAAATGGTTATTCGTTTAAAGAAAATCTTTGGGGATAAAATGGGTGTTTATCATTCTAAATATTCTGAAAATGAGCGAGTGGAGGTTTGGAATGCGATTTTGGAGGAGAAATATTCCTTGATTGTAGGTGTTCGTTCTTCGGTTTTTCTTCCTTTTAAGAAATTGGGATTGATAATTGTCGATGAGGAACATGAGCCATCCTACAAGCAGGTAGATCCCGCACCCAGGTATCATGCAAGGGACGTAGCCCTTTATTTGGCTACCAAACATCATGCCAAGGTTTTGTTAGGATCAGCCACCCCAACGGTGGAAACCTATTATTCCACGCAAATAGGAAAATTTGGTTTGGTAGAATTGAATAAACGCTTTGGGGATATACCCCTGCCTGAGATTGGATTGATTTCTTTGAAGGAGAAAATGAAGGCAAAAAAATGGAAAGGGGGCCTTTCTGACGAATTAATTGATATTTTAAGAGACAATTATGAAAAAGGAAAACAGAGTTTGCTGTTTCAAAATAGAAGAGGTTATTCGCCTTATTTACAGTGCCAAGATTGTGAATGGATTGCCCCTTGTATTCAATGCGATGTTAGCCTGACCTACCACCATCATTCCAATGAATTGAAATGTCATTATTGTGGATATAAAGAAACCTTACCTAGACGATGCCAGGCTTGTGGAAGCACGCATATTCTAACGATTGGTTACGGCACAGAGAAAGTTGAAGAGGAATTAGAATTGATTTTTCCAAATGCCAAAATTGCCCGTGTAGATCTGGATACGACTCGATCAAAATCAGCCATTTCCAATCTTTTAAACGATGTTCAAAATGGAGAGGTGGATTTTATTGTAGGCACCCAAATGGTGGCAAAAGGTTTGGATTTTGATAATCTTACGACTGTTGGAATATTAGAGGCTGATCGGGTAATTAATTTCCCGGATTTTCGGTCGCATGAGCGGGCCTACCAATTATTAACCCAGGTTGCAGGGAGGGCAGGAAGAAGAAAAGAAAGAGGAAAGGTTTATCTCCAAACCAGTCAGCCATCGCATTATTTAATTCGGGCCATTCAACAATATGATTATGGGGTAGTCTATGAAACCGAGATTCAAGAACGGGAGAATTTTCATTATCCACCATTTTCAAAATTGATAAAAATCATTTTAAAACATCCGGAGCGAGATGCAGTTTATGCAGCGGCATTTGATTTAGGACGAAAAATGAAAATAAAATACGGGACGAAGCGTGTTTTAGGGCCAGAGACACCTATGATTGAGAAAATTCGAAACCAATATGCTCGTGAAATATTGATTAAATTAGAAAAAACGGCCTCACCCTCCAAATTTAAATCTCTCCTTAAGGAAGATCTTGAAAATTGGCTAAGT
>CAZXZK010000020.1:17302-27259 GCA_964645295.1 uncultured Cytophagales bacterium
ATAGATCCGATTTAAAACTTTTTAATCACCTCTTGATTGTCTATTCTAAACCTTTCTCCATAAATTCCCTCTTCTAAACCCTTGCCCACCGAAATGATCATCGAAATTTCCGCATCAGCCGGTAGTTTAAGGTATTTTTTCAATCTTTTGCGGTCGAAACCCTCCATTGGACAAGTATCAAAATCTTGCTCAGCGATTGATAGCATAAAAGTTTGGGCTGCCAAGGCAATGGATTTATGAACCATTACCCGTTGGTCCGCTTTTCCTCCCATGCGGTAAAAAGGTTTTGAAATTCCAGAAAACCCGCATATTGCTTTTCGAATTAAAGTCCAGATTCCCAAAGGATCTTGACGATAGACCAAAGGCATTAATTTAGCATAATAGGATAGGGCTTGTTTGCCTCTTTTGCTATTTTGGTTTTCGATGGAATTCTTAACAAATTGATAATTGGCCTCCGCTCTTTGTTTCCAAAGATCTTGCCGAGTAATAAAAAACACCAAATATTTGGCTGTTTTAGCAGCCGATTGATTTAAACAAATTGGGGTGATCTCTTCGATTTTTTCTGGGTCAGCTGTATAATAAAACTCCCATAATTGCATATTGGAGGAATTCGGTGATAGAATCGCTCTTTCAAGAGATTTTAAAATAATTTCTTCAGGCACTTCCTGATCAGGAGCGTATTTTCTATTCGATCTCCTGCGTGCTATTATTTGATCCAGATTCATTTTCTTCAATTTTTGGAATAGGAATATTTCGGATAATGGCTTTCCAGATTTCATCTTTTAATTCCATTAATCCGGTTTGGGTAACGGATGAAATAAACATGACTGAAAAATCTTTGGGAAATTCTTGTCGAATTCCTTCCATTAATTCTTCATCTAATAAATCCGATTTTGAAATGGTAATCACCCGATCTTTTTTCAGTAATTCGGGATTATATTTTTCTAATTCATTGATTAAGACAAGGTATTCCTCATAACAGTTTTTTGCATCTGCAGCAATTAAAAAACATAAGATTGAATTTCTTTCAATATGTCTTAAAAAGCGGATTCCAAGACCCCTGCCTTCTGCAGCGCCCTCAATTATGCCAGGAATATCGGCCATGACAAAAGATTTATCATCTCGGTAGGCAACTACCCCAAGATTGGGGACTAAAGTCGTAAAAGGATAATCTCCAATTTCAGGTTTTGCAGCTGATACAACAGATAATAATGTTGATTTTCCGGCATTAGGAAAGCCAACTAAACCTACATCAGCCAATACTTTTAATTCAATTTGAACCCATTTTTCAATACCCGGTTCCCCAGGTTGAGAATGCAGTGGTGCTTGATTGGTGGAAGTTCTAAAATTAAAATTCCCTAAACCGCCTCGTCCGCCCGGAAAGAGCGTCAGCGTTTCCTGGTCTTCGGTGACCTCTCCAAGAAATTCTCCCGTTTCTGCATCTTTGATGACAGAACCCAAAGGTAATTCTAGGGTGATATCTTCCCCATCCGGACCTTGTTTCCTCGCTCCGGTGCCAGATGTGCCATTTTTAGCATGGATATGTTTTTGATATTTTAAATGCAGGAGCGTCCAGAGTTGTGCATTTCCTTTTATGATTATATGGCCTCCTCTGCCACCATCACCTCCGTCTGGGCCCCCTTTAGGAACGTGTTTCTCCCTTCTAAAATGGGTAGAACCAGATCCTCCATTTCCAGAGCGAACATGGATTTTAACATAATCGATAAAATTAGATTGCATAATTTATTTTAAAATCGAAGTAATATTTGCGTAAATCTCTTCTATAGAACCAATTCCATTAATCGAAGTAAATTTTCTTTGGGCATCGTAATAAGAAGCTACAGGGGCTGTCTTTTCGTTGTATTCTTTAATTCTATTTCGGATAAGATCTTCATTTTGATCATCTGGTCTACCGGAAGTCTTTCCTCTTTCCAATAGGCGCTTGGTTAATTCATCCTTGTCTACCTCCAAGGCAATCATATTGGTAATGGATAAACCATGAGATTCCATGAGTTCATCCAAAGATTCTGCCTGCGCAACCGTTCTAGGAAAACCATCAAAAATAAAACCTGGTCCGTTTAAATTTTCTTTTACCTTATTACCAATCATTCCTACAACCACCGCATCGGGAACTAATAAACCCTGATCCATTAATTTTTTTGCTTCTAAGCCCAATTCAGTGCTATTAGCAATTTCTTCTCTTAATAAATTCCCTGTGGAAAGGTGAACTAATTTAAAATCTTCAATTAATTTTTCGGATTGAGTACCTTTCCCTGCTCCAGGAGGGCCAAATAAAACTAGATTAATCATATTAAAATTATTTTGAGAGCGATAAAGCAATTCGCAAAGTTAAGGAATATTTTTTGATTACCTTATTTTGTTTGTTGAGCAATAATATGAATGCCTTCTTCAAAACTATGTGGTTCAAAACCCAATTCCTTCCGCGCTTTTTCAATTAAAAAACCCGTTTTTAAAGGCCTTTTTGCACGCTGACTAAAATTCGAAGAATCTGCCTTGTGGATTAATGATTTGTTTAAATTGAAATAATCGGCTGTTTTAATCGCCATTTCATAAGGAGTGATAAAATCCCTTCCTGAAATATTAAAGATACCACTAGCTTCTTTTTTTATTATTAACCAACAACCCATGGCTAAATCCTCAGCCAAAGTAGGTGTTCTAAATTGGTCTGTCACTACCTGAATATCTTTTCCATTTTCTAAGGAATTTTTTACCCAAAGAATGATATTCGAACGAGACATATCCTCCACAATCCCATAAACTAAAACTGTCCTGGCAATGGCCCATTTTAATTTTAACTTGGCCTGAATGATTTCTTCCGCTTTAAGTTTACTTTCTCCATAAATCGAAATCGGATTAGGTTGCGCCTCTTCCGTGTAGGGGCCCTTTTTCCCATCAAAAATAAAATCCGTGGAAACATGACAGAAAAAAATATGGAATTTTTCACAAATATGGCTGAGATACTCTACTGCCGTGACATTTAATTGGTGACATTCCTCCACCTCGTCTTCACATTGATCGACATTCGTCATTGCCGCAGTATGAATAAGATGACTTGGTTGATATTCTTCGAAGACTTTTTCAACTTCAGTTAGATTCGTAATGTCCAATGATTTATACTGAATATTCGGAATGGATTTTATCCTGTTTTCACCTATAGCTGTGGCCAAAAAATCTACACCCATCTCACCTAAGAGCTTGACTAATTTTTGTCCTAATAAACCATTTGATCCTGTAATTAATACTCTCATGGTTGATTCAATTTTAATCGATGAATGATCGATAATATATTTTTTTCTAATAATTCTTCAGAAATCTCTTGGGCTAAAACATGGGCATTTTTCCCAATCTTGTTGACAATTAAGGTTTTTCCATTTTCCTTGTCATAGATTCCAGCTCGTATGGAATAATGATCTTGTAAGAATTGACAATGACCAAAAAAAGGGATGCTGCATCCTCCATTGATTTTTTGTAAAATGCTTCTTTCGGCTGTGATACAAGTTTCTGTTTCCTGATCATTCAGGATTTGCCGAATTTTATTTTTCATGGATGCATCTAATTTGTCTGATGCTTGAATGGCCACAGAACCTTGACCGACCGCCGGAGTAAATACATCGAGTGGTAATTCTTCCACAATAAGATGCTCCAATCCCATTCGGTGGACACCTGCATAGGCTAAAATGATGCAGTCTGCAGCCCCATTTTTTAATTTTTCAATTCTGGTTTGAATGTTTCCTCTCATTTCTACCTGCCGATGTTGCGGAAAATGATAGTTAAGGATGGCTTGTCTTCTGGTAGACGAGGTACCAATAATCAAATTGGCGTCTGTATTCAAGCGTAATTTCTGATTAAAGCTAATCACGACATCATTCGCTAATGCTCTTTTTGTAAAGGCTATGATGGGTAAATTTGCGGGCAGATCAGAGGTTAAATCTTTTGCTGAATGTTGGGCAAGATCAATATCACCCTGTTCTAACATGATTTCTAATTCTTCCGTGAATACCCCTTTTGAGCCAATTTTACTCAGAGATTGATCCAAGATTTTATCTCCTATTGTTTCAATTTTAATTAATTCATAGGACAAACCATGCTCCTCTAAGCGGCGACCAATAAATTCAGCCTGCCAAACAGCTAAGGGAGATTTTCTTGTACCGATTCTAATTTTTTTCATTGAATTTTTAGGAAGAAAATACTTTTACGAGTTTTAAAGAAAGGTCTAATAAGACCATTTTACTCCGAGCATTTCTTTCAATATGATAATAAGATTTGGTAATTTCCTGTGAAATTACATCAATTCTTTTTTGATTTAAAATTTTTGAAAAGTTTTTAATGAAATTCAATTCTTTATCTTGAATTCGAATGATGGAATCTGCACCTGAAATGGCATATAAGCATTGACGAAAAATGAATAGGCCGTAATCAAAAATACTTTTTTGAGCTCTTCGATCCATGGCATCAAAATTTTCAGAGTATTCAGTAATTTTTAGGATATCACGAGAATAAATAGCTCTCATCCAATTGACAAACCAGGTTTGAATTTCAAAATCTTCGTTCTCCGCTTTATTGAAAGCCAATTCAATATCTCCTTCCACTTCGGAAACAATCCTTTGAGCTGTACCTTCATCAATATCTGTTTTTATTTGAATCAAGGATTTTAAATCTTCTTGAATTAAATTAGGAATATTTATTGTCTGGCAGCGGGAAAGGATGGTTGTTAATAATTTGTCCGGGTCGGTACCTACCAAAATAAATAAGGTATTCTTAGGAGGTTCCTCAATGATCTTTAAGATGGCATTTCCTGAGTTTTGATTCATGGATTCGGGGTTCCAAATCAGGGCAACCTTAAAAGCTGCTTCGAATGGGGAATAATGTAATCGCTGGCTTAAGGAACGCATCTCCTCGACTGGAATATTCCCTTCATTTTTTCCATCAATTTTTTTTAGCCAAGCATTTAAGGACCGATAAGGGGAATCTTGAATAAATTCTCGCCATTCGGGTAATAGATTCTCGCAAGGAGAGCCTTCTCCTTTTTTGTCAGATCCTTTCACTGGAAAAACAAAAAATAGATCTGGGTGAATCCCTTTTTTTACTTTTGTACAGGAAGAACAATTGCCACAAGCATCCCTATTTTCTTTATGCTGACAAAATAAATAGGAAATAAAGGATAGAGCCATTCCTAATTGAGCACCTCCTTTATTGCCAATAAATAATTGAGCATGAGCGACATGATTTTGATCAACCGCTTTTTTCAAGGTTGATTTTATCTCATCTAATCCGGGTATATCTGTGAATCTCATTTTATCGTATCTTCCCCAAAGTTCGTCATTTGTTTTTTGTCGTCCAAAGCTCCTCTATTCTAATTTCCAAATCTTTAAAAGATGTAAGATTTCGAAGTTTAAGCCAGTTTTTTACATGAATTAAACATTTCTCTAATTGGTAGGTCGTGAGTTGGTCTGCCTCTCCCCAGGAAAAGCGAGGAATATGTTGATTAAAGAGATTTGAACCGTAAATATTACAATGGCTGCCAATACATATTCCAGAATTTAAAGAAGTGCCAATACCGGTTGCAATGAAAGATCCGGTGATAATCCCTAATTTCATTTTTTTACTATCTCTTTTTTTGACAGATTGGATTTGGATAGAGCCTATAGTATTTTTTAAATTAGAACAATTGGTTGCTGCTCCAAAATTACAGAAAGAACCGATGATGGAATGGCCAATGAAACCTTCGTGAGATTTATTGGTGTGAGGATGAAAAATACTAAAAGAGACCTCTCCACCTACGGTACAATTTTCAGACAAGGTAGTAAAAGGCCTTATTTTTGCTCCCATAGAAAGGGTGGAGTTTTTCCCAATATAAGTAGGGCCTTTTATAAGTGAACCGATATTAATTTTAACCCCCTCGGCGATGTAGATTGGGCCTTGGCTTGCATCCAAAATGGCTCCTTTCATTGAAACACTTGGATGGATATAAATGGATTCAGGATGAAAAATTTGATTATCTTCTTTAAATTTCTCTGTTTGAGGTTTAAGAGAGGCTAATTCGCAGGCCAAATATTTTTCTTGAAGCGAGATTAAATCTTCTGGAAATTCTATGGATTCACAGGGGCTTTGAATCGGAATTTTAAGCGTCTTTTCCTTATCTAATTGAACCCAAGCGATGGGCCTATTATTGGAGGTGATAATGCTAGAGGTTTTTAGGTCTTGAAGCTGATTCAAGATTTCTTGATTAGGCAAAAAAACGGCTGAAATTCCGAGATTATTTTCTTGGATAAAAGGGTTAGAAAGAGTTGCTAAGGCCTTCTCCCATTTCTCTTGAATGGTGCTTGTACCCAGCCAGAATTTTTCAACAGGAATATGGTCAGAAAGTGGGTAAAGTTTTTCTCGTAAGTTAGGTTCTGTATAAAAATACATAAGGGTAAAATGCTGTTTAATGAATAGTTATTTTTTGAGAAAATAATTTACAAAAAATCTTGCACTAAAAAGGATTTTACCCTGATTAAATTTTTATTAACGATTGTAACGTTTCTTGAATTTATCCACTCTACCAGTTGTATCTAATAATACATTTTTTCCGGTGTAGAATGGGTGCGACTGAGAAGAAACCTCCACTTTATAAAGGGGATATTCTTTTCCATCTAATTCAATTGTTTCGTTTGTTTCTACAGTAGATTTTGTAAGAAACTGAAAATCAGAGGATAAGTCTTGGAAGACTACTTCTCTATAATTTGGATGAATTTCTTTTTTCATGTTAATTGTATTTAGACGATTCCCTGCCGTCTACTTAAATATTATGAAAAGTTGGGAATTCTTTTCTGGCCTTATTATAAGGGCCACAAAATTATCATTTTAATATTTTAATTCCAAGTTTAATTTCTAGTTTTTATTTTGTTTCCTTTTTTGTTTGGGTGGTTCAAAAAAAATAAAAAAAAATATTATTGTATTTTTCGAATGTGGATAAGTCGGAATCGTTGCCAAAACTTGCTCAATCTATCATTTATTTTAAGTCGATTTTTAATATTCAAATATCGCCTATTTTTTATCAAAATTTGATTGGCGGATAGGTCAAATTTTCTTAATTTTACGTAAAGCATTTATCCACTAAATATGTTGAAAAGATAGTTAAGTATTTCATAAAAATTTTTTAAATCGTAAGCAATGTTTGTAATTAAAAGAGACGGTCGTCGGGAGTCAGTAAAATTCGACAAAATCACAGCAAGAATTGAAAAATTATGTTATAGTTTAGATCCGTATTTTGTACAACCTTTGGAAGTGGCTAGAAAAGTGATAAACGGTTTGTATGATGGAGTGACTACACCCGAGCTGGATAATTTAGCAGCCGAGACTGCGGCATCTCTAACCACCAAGCATCCGGATTATGCGGTATTGGCTGCAAGGATTGCCATATCGAATTTGCATAAGAACACCCAGAAGTCTTTTTCTGCTACGATGAAAAGACTCTATACCTATATTGATCCAAAAACTGGATTGAATGCTTCCTTGTTATCTAAAGAGGTTTATGACGTCATCAAGAGCAATGCTGTAGCTTTGGATGAAGCGATAATTTATGATAGAGATTTTGGTTACGATTATTTTGGTTTTAAAACCTTAGAGAAATCTTATTTATTGAAACTAGATGGTAAGATTGCTGAGCGTCCTCAACACATGTTAATGCGTGTAGCAGTTGGTATCCATGGAGCTGATATTGAAGCGGCAATTCATACCTATAATTTATTGTCCGAACGTTGGTTTACTCATGCTACGCCGACCTTGTTTAATGCAGGAACTCCAAAGCCTCAAATGTCCTCTTGTTTCTTATTGACGATGCAAGAAGATTCCATTGAGGGAATTTATGATACCTTAAAGCAAACTGCGAAGATTTCACAGTCTGCAGGAGGAATCGGTTTGAGTATTCATGATATTCGAGCAACGGGTTCTTATATTAAAGGAACCAATGGTACTTCAAACGGAATTATCCCAATGCTACGGGTTTTCAATGATACAGCACGTTATGTAGACCAAGGAGGAGGAAAAAGGAAAGGGAGTTTTGCGATTTATTTGGAGCCTTGGCATGCAGATGTTTTTGAATTTTTAGATTTAAAAAAGAATCATGGTAAGGAGGAGGTTCGTGCAAGAGATTTATTTTATGCGCTATGGATTCCAGATTTATTCATGAAGCGTGTAGAGAAAAATGAGGATTGGTCTTTACTTTGCCCTCATGAATGCCCTGGTTTATCCGATACTCATGGTGCAGAATTTGATAAATTATATACCAAATATGAGGAGGAAGGAAAAGCAAGAAAAACGGTAAAAGCCCAAGATTTATGGTTTAAGATTTTAGAATCACAAATTGAAACAGGAACGCCGTATATGTTGTATAAGGATAATGCCAATAATAAATCAAATCAAAAGAATTTGGGGACGATTAAGTCTTCCAATCTATGTACTGAGATTATTGAATATACTTCAAAAGATGAGGTTGCAGTTTGTAATTTAGCATCCTTAGCCTTACCGAAATACATCAATAAAAATGAAAAAGGAGAAAGTTTCTTTGATCATCAAAAATTGTATGAGGTAACAAAAACCGCTACCAAGAATCTTAATAAGATAATTGACGTCAATTATTACCCTGTACCCGAAGCAAAGAATTCCAACCTTCGCCACAGACCTATTGGTTTAGGTGTTCAAGGATTGGCAGATGTATTTATTAAACTGCGTATGCCATTTGAATCCGATCAGGCCAAGCAATTGAACAAGGATATTTTTGAAACCATTTATTTTGCTTCTATGGAGGCTTCCATGGAATTAGCAAAAGTAGAAGGTCCTTATTCAAGTTGGGAGGGTTCTCCAATTTCAAAGAAATTCCTTATTGGTTGCTCCAATGCCAACTGCATCAACCTCTCAAATTCTTGGTAATAACGAATGTTTTGAACCGTATACTTCCAATATATATTCAAGACGGGTATTATCTGGAGAATTTGCGGTTGTGAATAAGCATTTATTAAAAGATTTAATCAAATTAGGATTATGGAATGATTCCATGAAAAATAAATTGATTGCCAATAATGGTTCCGTACAAAATATTGCTGAAATACCAGCTGATATTCGTGAATTGTATAAGACAGTTTGGGAAATCAAACAAAAGACCATCCTAGATATGGCTGCCGATAGAGGAGCCTATATTTGCCAATCACAAAGTTTGAATATACATATCCAGGATGTGAATTTTGGAAAATTAACTTCCATGCACTTCCATGCTTGGAAATTAGGATTGAAAACAGGGATGTACTATTTGAGAACAAAAGCAGCTGCTGATGCCATCAAGTTTACCGTTGAAAAACAAGCTGAACCTCAAATTAATAAAGAGGAGTCTGCAAAAGAAGTGGAAATGAACTATGTAGAATATGCAAAGAATTCAGCAGCTTCTTTCAAAGATGAAACTCAGAATCGTTCGGATATGTCCTGTTCATTGGATAACCCAGACGAATGTGAGGCTTGTGGATCTTGATAATGTATGAACATCAAATACCTCAAATTTGGGTTATTAATTCTCATACTTTCCCTTGGCATATACATTAGATATCATCACATAGGGAACTACGGTCTCTTTATAGACGAAAAGATGACCTCCATGATTGCCTTTGCAAAAGTAAATATAGGAGGGATGCAAGATTTAATGCATCCCTCTCATTATTTTACCAATCAAGATTTTTGGGCCCCCCGATCAATCACACAATTTTTTGATGCCCTCCTTCGGGGTGATGTCAGTGGAAATAGTCTAAGTTATTATACTATTATCCATTATTTTACCAAGTTTTTTGGGTATTCAGATGCCTCCCTGCGGTTTCCATCACTCATATTTAGTTTTTTAACCGTTTTATTTGCTATCTATTTTTCAAGAAGTTTTCATCCAAAATAGCGACCAATATTAGGTATTCA
>CAZXZK010000020.1:27269-28377 GCA_964645295.1 uncultured Cytophagales bacterium
GAGCCTTTTCTTGTGATATTTTCACAGATGGGTAGAAACTATACCCTCAGTATTTTAATGGTTTTTCTGAATAATTATTTTTTTTATAAAATTTTGGTGGAAAAGAAATACCTTGAAAATTCTAAATTTCCCTTTCTGCTTTGGGCCATTACCGGATTGATCGGTTTTTTTAGTACCTACCTTACCGCCTTAAATCTAATTTTACAAGCCATATTTGCCATCTACAAGCGTTTGCCCGTCATGGCATGGAAAAAATTAATTTGGCCAGTAATCCTCATTTTAATACCCGCAGGTCTTTGGATGAGCCTAGGCCCTGGCTCCAATTTCATTCAATATCAAAAAGAAGCTGCAGACTTGTACCAAAATTATTTGGAAACCGTAGGTGCCATCCCCGGGTGGATAGAACCTCCCAACTTGGATGTGCTATCCAAAAGAAGCATCGGGATCCTATCTGATTATTTTTTCCTGACAAATAATTTATATATCCAATTTGGCTATAAAATCGGTTTAGTCTTTCTTCTTGGATTTTTTTATTTTGTCTATCGTTGCTTTTTTTTCTTTCAAGAGAATGAAAAGTTGTTTTTTCAGTTTAGCCTTTTTCAACTCGGATTCGCTGTGTTATTTTTGATTTCTTCCGCCATTTTTGCGGGCTCCACAGCAGGCTTTTTTATCCGATATATTTCCTTTTTTATCCCTCAAATAATTTTATTATGTGCCTCACTCTTATGGGTAGTTTGGCATAATAATAAACCATTCTTAAAATTATTGGCTATTTTATGGCTTGGTATTCAACTTAATACCGCTATTCAAATAATTGAGAAATTACATCAGGATAAACCAAATAAATATGTTTTCTCCCATGATAGAGAATCTAATCCTTATATCAAAGCGGCAGGAATTTTGAATAAAATCTATACTGCCGGGGACACCATTTTACACCCCTCTAACACAGAAAAATTTTTAGGTAGAGATAATATTGATTCAGTTAATTTTAATATCAACGATGCACAATGGTTAAACTTATATTTGGATAAGAATAAAACCTTTATCCAACGACTGAATACGCTCAACAGGGACTCTATCATACTAAAAAAATCTAATGGGAAAG
>CAZXZK010000021.1:0-916 GCA_964645295.1 uncultured Cytophagales bacterium
ATGATTAAATTCATTTAAATCAATATATCCAATCTGATCTCCGATAATTTGATAGTTATTGATATTTTTTAAGTGAATAGTAGATCTTTTGATTTCTACTAGATGGGATCCTATTCCATTTAAACTTTTTATTTTCAAACGCACATTTGTACCAGCCTTGCCTGCTATAAGTTTATTAACCTCTGAATGCATTTTTCCAAAAATATCTTGATCACCAACTTGTGTAATTTGATCTCCAAATTTTAAGCCTGCCAAATCTGCTGGTCCCTCTTTTTCAACCCCAACAATAAAAAACTCGTCCTCAATTCTATCCAATACAATCCCTATGCCTTCGTATTTGCCAGTTGTTAGGGTTAAAAAATTATCCACTTCATCCTCTGGATAATAATTTGTGTAGGGATCCATCGTTTCTAACATCTGATTAATCGATGTTTCTACTAATTTTTTAGGATCAATTTCCTCTACATAAAGTTTATCTAGCTCCTTTAAAATAGAAGCATAAATCTCAATATTTTTTGCTAATTCTAAAATGCGCGTATTAGGAGCATTGATCCCTAAGACTACTAGGAACGGAAAAATAAGAAATAAGTATTTTTTATTCTTTTTCATTCTTATGCTGTTGAATTATTTTCAATGCTTTGATGATTCCCCCCTCAATGGTTATAAATTCCTCTATCTTGGAACCAATATAGTTCAAAATTATAAACTCTGGAAGTTTTAAATTAGTTTCTTGGAATTTTGGCTTATTTAAACGATAGGCCTCGCGTATTCTTCTTTTTAATAAATTTCTATCTACAGCCCTTTTGAAACGTCTTTTGGGGACAGAAATTAATACTTTTGGATTCTCATAATCCTTTGATTGAGTCATAAATAAAATACGAAAAGGATAGACAAATTGTTCATTAACAATTGGACT
>CAZXZK010000021.1:926-6947 GCA_964645295.1 uncultured Cytophagales bacterium
CAAATCTATGATGGATTGGTGCTTGAGTTTTTCTTGCTTTGGAAATGTAAATTTCACGGAATTTGTAAGTTAAATTACAATAATCCAAAAACAGCTACCCCAAGCGATTTATGGATTATTTTCCTCTTTTCTCGTCTGATACACTTAATTTATGACGACCCTTAGCTCTTCTTGATGCTAATACTCTACGTCCGTTAGCAGTCGACATTCTTTCACGGAAACCGTGCTTGTTCTTTCTTTTTCTTACAGAAGGTTGAAATGTTCTTTTCATCTTATTGATTGTTTATTGCTTCTCAGCAAAAATTCGGATTGCAAAGGTAATTATTTTATTTATTATTTGAAAGTTCTTTTAAAAAAATATTCGTTTTATTTTTCCATTAAAGTCCAATTCCACCCCCATTTTGCCAATCGGTATCGAATGGAATGAAAAATCACTCCAATCCCATAGATTGAACTTCTTTTGAAATTGATGGAAGAAGCCTCTTCAAAATATTTAGTCGGACAAGTTACTTCTCCAATTTCAAAACCATTCCAAAAAACTTGAAGAGCCATTTGGTTATCAAAAATAAAGTCATCACCAGCTTTATTAAAGGGTACTTTTTCTAAAACTTCCCTAGAAAAACCCCGATAACCTGTATGATATTCCGAAAGCTTTTGTCCAATTAAAATATTTTGAAATAAGGTTAGGACCCGGTTGGCAAAGTATTTATATAGGGGCATCCCCCCCTTTAATGCTCCTTTACCCAATATTCTCGAGGCAAATACCACTGGATATAAATCATTACCAATGATAGATATTATCGCTTTTAATAATTTAGGAGTATATTGATAATCCGGATGAACCATGATTACAATATCTCCCCCTAATTCCAAAGCTTTGTTGTAACATGATTTTTGATTTCCGCCATAGCCTTTATTTAAATCATGACGAATTATATGTTTAATGCCTAACTTTTGGGCTACTTCTACGGTATTGTCAGGACTATGGTCATCCACGACAATGACCTCATCTACCCAATCCATGGGTATTTCTTGATAGGTTTTTTCTAGGGTAAGTGCCGCCTTATAGGCTGGCATGACAACTATTACTCTTTTACCTTCGTACATGCATTTTTAAATAATAGCATAAAAGTACTAAAATTATAAATAGGTTCTCATGGATTTTCTATATTCCAGTGGGGTTTTGAATAAGTGTTTCTTAAATATTTTATTAAAATGAGAAATATTCCCAAAACCAGATTCATAACATATTTCCACTACCGGTTTATTCGAGGTTCTAAGTAAATCGCAAGCAAAATCTAAACGAAATTCGGTAACAATTTCAATAAAGGTTCTTTTTGTTATTTTTTTAAAATACCTACAAAAGGCAGTTTCAGTCATGTTTGCCAAATGTGCTACTTCATCTAAATGAACCTCATTTTTAAAATTGGCAATAATATAAGTATAGACTTTATTGATTTTTTCCAAATCGGATTGATTATAAGAATAGGTCTCTTTAATTGGATTTAAAACCTCCAATTGATCTATACCTTTCGAAATAAGTTGAAGTATCTCTAATAGGTCAATTAATTTTTCCTCTGGGTCTAATGCCTGAAATTTTAAAATTTTATTTCTTAATTCTGGGTTTTTATACTGGTTAAAGGATATTCCATGTTGTGCCAACAGGATGATCTCTTCAAATTTGGATAAGCCATTTCGAAAAATAATATCCTCTGAAAAATGAATGACAATCGCCTCAGAATTCTTTTTTTCATGATCCTCTATCAATAAATCATTTCGATCATTTTGCCAACAGTGCGGAAGGTTTGATCCAACTAATATTAAATCCCCCTCCTTAAAATCTTCAATAGAATTTCCAATAAACCTTTTACCTTTCCCTTTTAAAATATAGGTTAACTCTAAAGCAGGATGGTAATGCAATGGAGAATCAAAACGATTAAGTTTTATATGCTTTGAATGAATACCTAAGGCATCTTTCCAATCTATTTTCTCAAAACTTGCCTTCATTCAATTCTGATAAATTATCTTTTTTTAAATAAAATTAAGGATATTTTGGATAAAATAGCATAATATTTGGCAAATTTTATAGAAGTAATCTTAAATTAGAATCATTAAATTTGAATAAATTTTAACAAGATGGTGAATCAAACTCAAATAGATTTCTTTCAGGAAAATGGACATATTTATCTGGAAAATTTAATTTCTAAAGAAGAATTAAAACCTATCCGAAAAGAAATATTGGAAATTTGTTCCGATTTTTCAAAAGCTCAAAAACCTATTCAACAAAGAGATACCTATGGAAAAGCTTTTTTACAAATGATGAATTTATGGGAATTAAATGACACAATCAAAAAATTTGTTTTTAATCCATATTTTGCTCAAATCGCTGCTGATTTATTAGGGGTAAAAAAAGTACGCCTTTATCATGATCAAGCTTTATTTAAGGAACCCATGGGGGGGCCTACCCCTTGGCATCAGGATCAATATTATTGGCCATTAAGTAATGATCATACCATTACGATGTGGATGCCCCTTATTGATATCAATGATCAGATGGGTATGCTAACTTTTGCCTCCCAATCATTTAATGAAAGTCTTCCATTAATGAGCATTTCAGATGATTCTGAATTATTCATAGAACAATTTGTGAAAGGTAAAGGATTTGAAATTATCGCTCAAAAAGAAATGAAAGCTGGAGATGCAACTTTTCATAAGGGGTGGACTTTACACAAAGCGCAAGGTAACCAATCTTCTACCATGAGAGAAGTCATGACGATTATCTACATGGATGCTGAAATAGAAATAATTCCTCCGAAAAATAACCATCAAGAGGCGGATAGACAACGCTGGCTAGGAGGATTGCAACCAGGGGATAAGGCAAATTCTGCATTAAACCCTATTTTGAACTAAGTATTTGGACAACCACAATTTGATTTTTTTTTGAAAATCCCTGAAAATATCCCCTTTCGGTTATTTCTATTATGTTTATAATTTCTCCTCTTTTTCCGCTTATTTTTATTTTTTATTTCCATTTGATGGTAAACCTTTTCATTCGTATTTGAATAAATTGCCTCAGGCATCAAAAAAGAAAAAACAAAACTGAAGAGTATTACAATGCTAGTTTTTTTCATTTTATTTTTGAATTTAATATTGAATTTAAAATCTCAATTTGTTTATCCTTTTCTTTAATCAATAGATCATAGGTTTTTTTCAATTCAATTAAACTTTCTTCTTTAAAATTAAAAAATTCCTCACCACATAATTCTCTAAACAGCCCAACTGGATTTAAACCTAAATTATTGGCCATAATTTCAATATCCGAAATCTTAATTTCTCTTTTATCATTTTCTAAACGATTATAAGAAGACTGACTGATTTCAAGAAGTTCTGCCATTTCATGTTGAGAATAATTATTCTTTAATCTGAATAATTTCAAAGATTTAGCACTTATCATTTTAGTTTTCGGTTAGGTAAAATCAAATTTATAAAAATTATTAATCTTTAAAGTGTTCTTTTAAATATTTTATTGAAATTCCATACGCTTCTTGGGTAGCCTTACTATCGTAATATGGATTTGAAGGGTTTGAAAAGGCATGTTCAGCATCAAAAATTTTATAAGTTAAAATCTTATTTGCCTTTTTCATGTTCTCTGCAAATTCTTCAACCACTTCCTTATTTATGTATTTTTCTCTTCCCGCAAATAATCCTAATACATCCGAATTTAATCTTTTCAATTGTTCAATATCTTTTACAGGCATTCCATAATACATCACACAACCAATTCCTTTCTTTTCTGCTAGAATTGAAGCTTTTAAAGACCAACCTCCTCCAAAACACCATCCAATCGTTGCAATTTTAGCATCTTCACCACAGTAGTCAATGGCCCCTTCTACAATTTTCTCAATTCGCATCGGATTCGCTCCCCCCATTAATTTGGAGGCCTCATCTCTGGTTTTCGCAATTTTCCCATCATATAAATCAACGGCCAATACATTCACATTCCCCAAGGCTTCGTAATATTTATCTGCTTCCCTTTTTATATGCTCATTTAAACCCCACCATTCCTGAAATACCAGCAAGGTTTTATTTGTTTTGTTTTTCGCTTCAATCCAATATCCCATAGCAGTTTTTCCATCAGAAGTTTTGAATTCTAACATTCTAGCATCATTCTTAGATTGATGTTGGTATTTTTTTGGATTTGGATGCAATTTGATGAAATCCTTATCAAAGGCAAATAATTGCATTTGGTCTAAAGGGAAACAACATTCTTGGCCAAATGCACTTTGTTCTACCATAAACAAACAAATAATTAAAATCAATTTTTTCATATAAAAGAATTTTTTGAATTATATTTACAAATTATGAAATTTTAAACCTAATATGAAAAATTCCAAAATTTTTGGATACTTAATGGTATCCTTTTTAATAACTTTTCAATCTTCCATAAGTTTTTCCCAAGATTCTAATCCTTTAAAGGGAAAGAAAATTTTAGTATTTTCAAGCACAAAAGGGTTTCGGCATGGGTCAATTCCATCCGGGCAAGCTTTCTTTTTTAAATTAGGGCAAGAAAAGGGTTTTCAGGTAGATACCACTGAAAATGCTGCTTTATTTACAGAAGAAAATCTAGCACAATATCCTTTAGTAGTCTTTTTAAATACTACAGGTACAGTTTTTAATGCCGAGCAAAAAAATGCCTTTCAGCGTTATATTCAAGCTGGTGGGGGCTATTTAGGAATTCACTCAGCGACAGATACCGAACATAATTGGGCTTGGTATGCTAAATTAGCCGGTGGCCATTTTGCTTCTCACCCGGGAAATCCGAATGTTCAAACGGGAACCTTTATCGTGCAGGATGTCAATCATATTTCTACCAAAAACCTACCAAAATCATTTAATAGAACAGATGAATTTTACGATATCAAGCATTTTAATGAAGAAGTAAATGTTTTGATCACTGTGGAGGAAAAAACCTATAAAGATGGTAAAATGGGAGATTTTCACCCAATGTCTTGGTATCATGAATTTGATGGTGGTAGAGCCTTTTATACCAATTGGGGACATACCAATGAATCTTTCTCCGAACCCATCGTGATTGATCATATTTGGGGTGGTTTACAATGGGTGGCTGATAAACCAGCGGTCGACTTTAAAAAAAAACTGAGAACGGCAAAGATCCCAGAAAATAACCGCTTTAGAAAAGTCCTATTAGATACCTATTTAGATGAACCTACGGAATTAGCGATTGCTCCTAATGGTAAAATTTTCTATGCCTCCAGAAAAGGACAGGTTAAAATGTATAATGAAAAAACAGGAGAGAAAAAAGAAGTAGCCAAATTAGAGGTTTATAATGGACAAGAATATGGTTTAATGGGATTGAATTTGGATCCTAAATTTGAAGAAAACCATTGGATGTATCTATATTATTCCCCTCCTTCCGGGCAGGAAGACACTGCGCAACATTTATCTCGGTTTATCTATGATGATGTAAACGATAAATTATTAATGGATACCGAGAAAATTCTATTAAGAGTCCCTGTTAAAAGAGTGGAATGTTGCCATACAGGGGGGTCAATAGAATGGGATGCAGCCGGAAATTTATATTTATCTACGGGTGATGATACCAATCCTTTTGCATCTGATGGTTATGGACCTATGGATAATAGAAAGGATAGACAAGGTTGGGATGCTCGATATACTTCCTCTAATACCAATGATTTAAGAGGAAAGATTTTAAGAATTAAGCCACAGGATGATGGTACTTATACCATTCCAGAAGGAAATTTATTCCCTCCCAATACCTATCATGCTCGGGCAGAGATTTATGTAATGGGAAATAGAAACCCTTATCGTATTTCTGTAGATAAACATAATGGCTATTTATATTGGGGTGAAGTAGGGCCTGATGCAGGAGAAAATTCAGATAAATATGGTCCTAGAGGTCATGATGAAGTCAATCAAGCAAGGGGGCCAGGGTATTTTGGTTGGCCATTATTCGTGGGGGATAATAAAGCCTATAGGAAA
>CAZXZK010000021.1:6957-16364 GCA_964645295.1 uncultured Cytophagales bacterium
CTATGCCGATTCCCCTGAATTCGGACCGGTGTTGAAAACGGGAGGTAGAAATGCAATGGCTGGCCAGGTATATCATGTAGAGGATTATCAAGGAGATAAGAAGTTCCCAGCCTATTTTGATGGCAAATTATTTGCGTATGATTGGGCAAGAGATATTGTCTATACGGTAACTATGGATGAGAACGATAATTTTGATAAGATGGAAAGATTCTTGCCAGAGGTAAGATTTAGCCATCCTATGGATATGGTTTTCTCAAAAAATGGAGAACTTTATGGATTGGAGTATGGCCCGAATTGGTTTGCTCCGAATCCAGAGGCAAGTTTGTATAAGATTGAATACAATTCAGGGAATAGACCTCCGGTAGCTATTGCGAATGCAAATAAGACAAAAGGAGCTAGTCCTCTTACAGTTCAATTTAGTTCGGAAGGAAGTTTAGATTATGATGGAGATGCCATTAGTTATCGGTGGGATTTTGGAAATGGAAAGAAATCTACTAAGGCCAATCCAAGCTTCAAATATTCTAAAGCCGGAGAATATACCGCAACACTAACTGTGAAGGATTCGCAAGGAAATACAGGTACTTCCTCTATTGATTTAGTAGTAGGAAATGAAGTTCCAAAAATTGCGATTGAATTAAAGGGAAACCAGACTTTTTATTGGAATGAAAGCCCGATTTCTTATCAGGTAAAGGTACAAGATAAGGAGGACGGTAAAATTGCAGAGGATGATATCATTGTGAGTATCAATTACCTTCAAGGATACGATAAAACTGTTTTAGCCCAAGGGCACCAAATGAATGTATCTTTCGCGAATGGCAAGCGTTTAATGGAATTAAGTGATTGTAAGGCATGTCACCAAAAGAATGAGAAATCCATAGGCCCTTCCTATATGGACGTTTCAAAGAAATATCGAGCTAGTTCGCAGAATATTGATAAATTAACGAAAAAAGTCATAGCTGGAGGAGGAGGCGTTTGGGGGGAACAAGCGATGGCCGCTCACCCTCAGATATCGTATGAGGATGCAAGGGAAATGGTTCAGTATATTTTAAGTGTTGGGGATGAAAAGAAAAGTTCCAAGCCAGTCGCGGGTGAGTATATTACCCATGATGAAGGCAAGCCAGGAACTTATATCATCCATGCAACCTATACAGACAAAGGGAATAATGGGATTGCTCCTGCATCGAATAGTCTTTCGGTAGTACTTAGAAGTTCTGAAGTGCCGGGGATTAGTTTTGATGAAGGCAAAGATATAATGAAATTTAAGGTACAAGGGAATGAGATTTTAATTGCCAACCAAGATAATGGAATGGTAGCCTATGAAAATCTAGATTTAACAGGGGTGAAATCAATTTCTGTGGTACCAACTATGGTAAAAGGATGGACGATTGGAGGAAAACTAACAATGCGATTGGATCATGCTGACGGAAAGGTATTAGGAAGTCTGGATATTCAAGATGGTACTGAGAAATCAATTTCCATTTCTGAGGCCGGCAAACATTCCATTTACCTTCAGTTTAATAACCCTGAAGTAAAAGACAAAGCCATGTTTATGTTGAAGAGTTTGAAGTTTAATCGGTAATAAGTTGAAACATTAATCCTTCAATGGTTGAAACCATAAATATTGAGTGGAATAAATTTTCGGGTTACTTGGCATTTATGGTTTAGATGGTTAATTCTAACCAGCGGAATTCTTTTTCTTCGATGGCTTTTTCAATTTCTTTAAATTCTTCACCCCATTGCTCAATTAAATGATATTCAGCAATGGGGTTATTTAATTTTTCTTCTAAATCCTTCTTTTTGGCTTGAAGACCTTCTAATTCTTTTTCTAAATCTTCCAATTCCTTTTTCTCTTTAAAAGAAAGTTTTTTGGGTTTTTCCTCCGTATTTTTTTGGTCCTTTTTCGGTTTGAATTCAGCTTCTGTATTGGTTGGTTTTGTTTTTGTGGAGGCTTTTGCTAGTTCTAAGATATTTTTTAAATCCGTATAATTTCCATTAAGGAATTTAATAGTTCCTGATCCGTCTAAATACAATAAATCATCTACTAAATTATCCAAGAAATATCGGTCATGGGATACCAACATCAAACAACCTTCAAACTGTACCAGAAAATCTTCTAAGAGTTGCAAAGTATCCAAATCCAAATCATTGGTAGGCTCATCAAGGATTAAAAAATTAGGATTTTGAACCAAGACAGTCATCAATTGTAATCGCTTCAATTCTCCACCTGAAAGCTTTTCTACCGGAGCATATTGGGTCTGAGTAGAAAATAAAAATTTATTTAAAAATTGGGAAGGACTGAGTGTCTCATTTTTTCCATAAGAAATAATAGATGCAATATTGGAAATAATATCAATAGGTCTTTCTCCTTCCTTAAAATCCATTGGCATCTGTGTATAGTAACCAATTTTTAGGGTGGTACCTTTATCGATTTTTCCTGAATCCGGTTGGATTTTTTCCGTTAATAAATTCAGAAAAGTCGTTTTTCCACAGCCATTATTTCCAACAACACCCATTCGATCTTTTCTTTTAAAAGTATAGGTGAAATTATGAATGATCGTTCTTTGATCGAAGGATTTGGTCAGTCCTTCAATCTCCATGATTTTATTTCCCAAACGGGTCATATTCATGGCCAATTCTACATCCTTATTTTCAATTTTTGTTTTGGCTGTTTTTTCTAAATCATAAAATGAATCTATTCGATATTGTGCTTTAGTTCCCCTGGCTTTTGGTTGTCTTCGCATCCAATCCAATTCTTTTCGATATAAATTCTTCGCTTTAGAAATGGTAGCATTCAATTCAGCTTCTCTTTCTGCTTTTTTCTCTAAAAAATAGGCATAATTTCCTTTATAATTGAAGATTTCACCCTCATTCAATTCAACCAATCTATTACAAACTCTATCTAAGAAATAACGGTCGTGGGAAACCATTAAAAAAGTAGTGCTAGGAGCAGACAATAATTCCTCTAACCATTCAATTGTTTCAATATCCAAATGGTTGGTAGGTTCATCTAAAATATAAATATCAGGTTGATCGATTAGTAGTTTTGCAAGAGCCAGTCGACGTTTTTGTCCGCCTGATAATTCTTTTATTTTTTGTTCCTGTTGGGTAATACCTAACTTATGGAGAATCTGACTCACACGTGATTCATAATCCCAAGCGTCTAGTCGGGACATATCATCCATAGCTTGTTGCATGAGGTCAGCATCTTCTAAATTCATGGCAATTTGATAATCATGAAAGGCTTTTGCCTGTGGGATGTCTAGTGAATATAAATAATCAGAGAGAATAGTTTCTTCCTCAAAAATAGGGTTTTGGGGAAGATAGCCTACTTTTATATCATTCTTGATAACTATTTCACCATTGTCAGGAATTTGTTTACCAACCAAACATTCCATGAGGGTTGTTTTTCCAGTACCATTTTTTCCTATTAAAGCAATTTTATCTCCTAGCTGAATACCCAGTGTGATATTTTGAAATATCCATCTTTCTCCGATATTTCTGGAGATAGAATTGGCTGATAGTACATTCATGGTTGATTTATTTATTAAAAATCACTCGTCACTTTACATTAACTATTTTCTTCTTCTTTGATTTTTCTCTTTTCTACTCTTCTTGAAACCCAAATAGAGATTTCATACAAACCTAAAAGTGGGAAAGCCACAAGAATTTGTGAAATCATATCTGGTGAAGGAGTGATGATAGCTGCCAAAATAAGAATTACTACAAGAGCATGTTTCCTATATTCTCTCATAAAGGCCGGGGTAAGGATACCAACTTGAGACAAAACGAATGAAATCATGGGTAATTGGAAGGTGATACCGCAAGCTAGGGTCATCATGGCTAGTAATGATATGTAATCGTGAATATCAAATTGATTTTGGATACTCGGATCTAATTTAAAATTGGCAAGAAAGTTGATGGCCATAGGTGCTACCAAAAAATAGCCAAAACTTACCCCAATAAAAAAAAGCAATGAAACCCAAAAAACAGAACCTCTTGCTGCATTAATTTCTTTTTTCTTCAGACCAGGTTTGATAAAGCGCCAAACCTCAAAAAATGTGTATGGAAAAGCAAAAACTAAGCCTACGATAATGGATTGAGTTAGGGCCATCATAAATTGACCAGACACCTCTCTACTTTGAAGGATAAATTCTGCTTGCTCAAAACACAAACTATCAATGGCTGTCATTTCAGCCAATTGGCATAATAATTTATTGGTAAAAAAGCTTGGTTTAGTTGGCCCTAAGACAATGTTACCGAAAATTTCATTTCGGAAAATCCAAGCCCCAATAGTAAAAATCAAGATGGAACCAACAGAACGGATGATATGCCATCTTAATTCTTCAAGATGATCTATAAAAGACATTTCCTTCTCTTCAGAAGAGTCTTCTAAATTTTCTTCTATTGTTTCTTGATCTATGGCCATTTAATTTTTATAAATAAAGTGGAAATGCTTTTACCCATTCATTTACTTCTCCTTTGATGCTGGATAAAACGGAGGCATTATCATGATTCATTAGGGTTCGATCAATCATATCTACAATCATTTCCATTTCGGTTTCTTTCATTCCTCTTGTTGTCATGGCTGCCGTTCCAACACGCATACCCGAGGTCACAAAAGGAGATTTGTCGTCGAATGGAACCATGTTTTTATTGATGGTAATATCTGCTTGAATTAGGGTATTTTCCGCTAATTTACCAGTTAACCCTTTCGGTCGAAGGTCAATCAACATTAAATGATTATCAGTTCCTCCAGAAATAATATCATAACCTTTTTCTAAAAATGCTTTTGCCATTGCTTGTGCATTTTTTTGTACTTGTTTTGCATAATCAGCGAATTCAGGAGATAATGCTTCCCCAAATGCCACAGCTTTTGCGCCAATCACATGTTCTAATGGGCCACCCTGAGTACCTGGGAATACTGCTCCATCTAAGCAAGCAGACATTAATTTTGTTTCACCTTTGGGGGTTTTGAATCCAAATGGATTTTCAAAATCCTGCCCCATCATGATTAAACCACCTCTTGGACCTCTCAGGGTTTTATGAGTGGTGGTTGTCACGATATGGCAATGTTGCATTGGATTGTTTAATAAACCTTTTGCAATTAGGGCAGATGGGTGAGAAATATCTGCTAATAGAATAGCCCCAATCTTATCTGCAATATTTCTTAATCTTGTATAATCCCAATCTCTCGAATAGGCAGAGGCACCACATATAATCAGCCTTGGTTTTTCTTTTAGAGCTGTTTCTTCTACTTTATCCCAATTAATTAAGCCAGTTTCTTTTTCCACACCGTAAAAGAAAGGTTGAAAATATTTACCAGAGAAATTCACAGGAGAGCCATGTGATAGGTGACCTCCATGGGCTAAATCAAAACCTAAAATTTTATCTCCGGGATTTAAAAAAGATAGAAAAACTGCCGCATTGGCTTGAGCACCAGAGTGAGGTTGAACATTTGCCCAGGCAGCCCCAAATAATTCCTTTGCTCTATTTATTGCGATGTTTTCGATGACATCCACTACTTCACAACCTCCATAATATCTCTTTCCTGGAAGTCCTTCAGCATATTTATTTGTTAAAATACTTCCCTGTGCCTCCATTACTTGTGGAGAAGTAAAATTTTCTGAAGCAATTAATTCAATACCAAATTCTTGACGGTGCGCCTCTTGATCAATTAATGAAAAAATTTCAGAATCTCTTTTTGTAGGAAAGTTGTTCATACCAAATATTATATTTTTTAGAATTTTACGATTTGCAAAATTACAACTTAAATTTTTAATTACTTAAATTTACCGTAAATTGAAATAAAAAAAATAAAAAAAATAATGAAATCCGCGTTTAAGTCATTTTACAGGAGTTTTGGAGTTCTCTCATTATTGTTCATCGCTGAGTTATTATCTGCTCAAACCGTTAATCCAGCAAAATGGAGTTGGGAACTGGTCCCCAAAAATCCCCAAGTGGGCGATTTTGCAGAGGTGGTTTTTAAGGTGAAGATTGAAGATGATTGGTATTTATATTCCTCTGATTTTGATCCAGAATTAGGGCCTGTTGTTACAACGGTCAATTTTGGTAAAGACCCTTCTTTTTCTTTAGAGGGTGGTTTGAAAGCGATAAAGCCAAGTAGTAAATATGATGATGAGATTTGGGGGGGGACTTATACTTATTTTAAGCACGAGGGGCATTTTAGACAAAAAATAAAGATTCTTACAAAAGATTTAACGATTAAAGGATCCTTTGATTCTCAATCATGTTCCAATGTGACTGGTTTATGTGTCCCGGTTAGAGGAAATTTTGAAATTATAAAACGATTGGATGGAGTGAAGAGTGAAGAGGGAATAGGGAAGAGTGAAGAGGGAATAGGGAAGAGTGAAGAGTTGAGGAATGTGAAGAGTAAAGAGGGATTAGGGAAGCGGGAAGAGTTGGGTGTTGGCAATAATGAAGAAGGGGAAGAATCCTTGTTTATGTTCTTTTTTATCGCTTTAGGTGCGGGATTTTTAGCCTTATTAACGCCTTGTGTGTATCCATTAATTCCAATGACGGTAAGTTTCTTTACCAAGCAATCTGGAGGGAAATCATTGGCCTTTATTTATGGTGGTTTTATTGTTTTAATTTATGTGTTTTTTGGAACATTAATGGCATTTTTTGCTGGGGCAAGTTTTGCCAATTTCTTGAGTACGCATTGGATTCCAAATATGTTATTTTTTATCATATTTATTTTATTTGGAATTTCTTTTTTAGGTGCTTTTGAAATCGTCCTTCCATCCAATTTTGTCAATAAGGTAGATGCTAAATCAGATAGAGGAGGATTAATTGGGGTGTTTTTCATGGCTTTCACCCTGGTATTAGTTTCATTTTCTTGTACAGGTCCACTAGCTGGGTCCATCTTAATTGCAGCGTCCCAAGGGGCATTTTTAAAACCAATTATTGGAATGTTGGGCTTTAGTTTAGCATTTGCAATACCATTTACGTTATTTGCTATTTTCCCAAATTTCTTAAATTCAATACCTAAATCTGGAGGTTGGATGAACGAAGTGAAAGTTGTTCTTGGTTTTATTGAAATAGCCTTAGCCTTCAAGTTTTTAAGTGTTGCAGATCAAGTTTATCATTGGGGTATTTTAGATCGGGAGATTTATTTAGCGATTTGGATTGCAGTCTTTTCTGCCATCACGCTCTATTTATTTGGAAAAATACGAATGCCCCATGATGGAGCTCCCAAAAATTTAACTGTTACCAAAGTATTATTAGGACTAATATCTCTGACTTTTGTGATTTACATGATTCCGGGATTATTTGGTGCCCCATTGAAAGGACTTTCAGGTTGGTTACCTCCTTTAGAGAGTCAGGATTTTCGAATAGGAGAAGGGAGTACTTCTGCCTCTGCTGATTCAACTCGGAAGGTTAAATACGGAGATTTTTTAAAATTACCTTATGGTATTGAGGGTTTCTTTGATTATGAGGAAGCCAAGGCTTTTGCTCTTAAAACAGGTAAACCGCTGTTTATTGATTTTACTGGGCATGGTTGTGTGAATTGTCGGAAAATGGAGGAATATGTATGGTCTGACCAAGGAGTATTGGATATTTTGAAAAATGATTATGTTGTTTTGGCTCTTTATTCTGATGATAAAACTGAATTGCCAGAAAATGATTGGTATATTTCTAAGGTAGATGGCCAAACTAAAAAAACCATCGGAGATCAAAATCTTGATTTTCAAATTGATCGTTTCAATGCAAATGCTCAACCGCACTACGTATTACTAGATCCTAGAAATGAGGAAGCTGGGCCTATGCAAAAACCTGTGGCCTATGATCCAAACATTAATCGTTTTATTTCGTTTTTAAATTCTGGATTAGAAATATATCGAAGGAATTAATATGGAAAATTGGGAATCCATTTTAGCAATTATTTTATCCTCAGGAATAAAATTTATTGCTGGGCCTTTATTGGGTTATTCATTTCATTTAAGATTTTTTGAGACGGTCCTTTTTACATGGATTGGGATGATGCTATCAGTGATTATTTTTGTTTCAATCGGTAAATTATTAAGAGAAATCTATTTTAAATTTATAAAAAGAGATAAGAAGGAGAATTTTAATAAAAGAACCCGATTGGCAATTAATATTTGGAGGAAATTTGGAGTAAAGGGTATAGCTTTATTAACCCCTTTAATTTTTACTCCAATAGGAGGAAGTTTACTTTGTACTTCCTTTAAGGTGCCCTTCCTCCGAATTGTATTCTTTATGGGAATTGCAGGATTATTTTGGGCAATTATTTTAACTGCAATAGTTTATTCGGTAGACGATGCAAGAATTATTCTAAGTTCGTGGAATCATTAAATAGGATATCTCTGATTTCATTCGCCTTGGCACCTAATTCAGGTTTTGAATCATAGGTGTTTTTAGATTGAGCAGCTGCGCTATCTGGATGAACACCATAAACGTAATCATTTCCTTCATTGAAATCCTTTTGTTTAATTGTATTATTTTTTTGATAATCACATGATACAATACTTAGGGATACTGCCGCAACAGCTAATGATTTGAATAATTTCATGTTTGTTTTTTTAAATTTTTACAAAAATAATCCTTAAATTTTAATTTTCCTCAATCTGTTTTATTTTTTCTAATAGGAAATCCATTAATTCTTGAATATATTCCTTACTAAAATTGAATTCAATTCCTGCTGTTTGATATATTTCATGAATTGGTACTGTATAACCTAGAGATAAAGCATTCAAATAATCATTCAATGCTTGCTTAGGATTCAAACAATAATTTCTCCATACGGCAATAGCTCCTAATTGGGCTATTCCATATTCAATATAATAAAAAGGTACCTCATATAAATGAAGCTGCTTTTGCCAGATATATTCTTTGTTTAATTCTAAGCCAGACCAGTCTGTCACTTGATCGGAGAACCTTTCAGAGATTTCTAACCAAGCCTTTTTCCTTTCTTCATTCGAATGGTTTGGGTTTTCATATATCCAATGTTGAAAGGCATCTATGGTGGCTACCCAGGGAAGCGTTTCCAAAATATCTTCTAAATGCTTAATTTTTGCCCTCCTCTCATCTTCCTTATTTTCAAAATAAATATTCCAATGATCCATGGAGATTAATTCCATACTCATGGAAGCCAGCTCGGCTACCTCAGATGTGATATTTCGAAAGGCATTTAATGGTAAATCTTTGGTTAATATAGAATGCACGGCATGACCACCTTCATGCAAGAGAGTCACCATATCACGTACTTGCCCTGCTGCGTTCATAAAAATAAAAGGAAAACCAGATTCTTCTAAAGGATAATTATAACCTCCTGGGTTTTTGCCTTTTCTAGAATCTAAATCAAAACGATTTTGTTTTTTCATTTCAATCAAACAATTACCTAAAAATGGATCCATATTAGAAAATAC
>CAZXZK010000021.1:16374-20394 GCA_964645295.1 uncultured Cytophagales bacterium
TAGATATTGATGTGTTTTTGATAATTCTTCCCCAATGGTTTTTTCTAATAAATCCTCTCCGTTTTTAAAAGGATTTAATGCTCCTTTACCGTCTATATCAACACTTTTATCCCAAGGTTTCAGTTGGTCCAAGCCTAGTTTCTCTTTTCTTCTCTCTGCTTTTTTGTTTAATATAGGAACAAAGGTTTCTGCAACTGCCTCATGAAACTGAAAACAATCTTCAGGGGTATAATCAAAGCGGCCTAAACTTGTAAATGAATAATCTCTGAAATTTTTAAAACCTGAATTTTGAGCTACTTGATGCCGAATTTTAATTAATTTATTAAATAATTCATCTAATTCATTAATTTTTGAAAGCCTTTGGTCTGCAATTTTATGATAAACCCCCTCTCTTTTATTTCTATCGGTAGATTCAAAAAAGGAGGAAGCTTGTTGAAGAGTTTTTTCCTCCCCGTCAATTTCTACCATCAATCCACCTGTTATTCCACCATATTCTGTTTGAAGATTTTGTAATTCAATACTTAATGGGATATTTTCTTCTCTAAATATTTCTATAGCCTTTTTAATTCCTCTTATCATAATTCCATACCCATTTTCTGGTAATTCCTTATGGAAGGAATTTTCTATTGTTTTTTTATTCCACTCATCTTCATAAACGGATGCATTTGGCATGATTTGAGTTACAAATTCCTCATAAGATTTCTTTAAATCAGCATTTTGATTGTCGCAAGACATCTTTATATACCTCCAAGCAAAATTTTCCGACAAATAACTTTCCAATTCTGATCTGTTTAAGCAAAATTTCTCTAAATCACTTTTTGAATGAATTTCAAAGGCACTTAATTTTTTAAAATAGGGTTCAACAGATTCCCAGGTACTTAATTCAAATCGGTTGGGTAAAAAACTTCTTTCTTTTATATTTGCGGTAACGTTTCTCATATTGAATTTTTAAAATACAAATTTAAAAGATTATGCTTCAAATCCCATCCAAAATATTGAATAATGGAGTGGAAATGCCTCAGATCGGTCTAGGTTTATATGCTCCTAAACAAAAATCTGAGATAAGGCAAGCCGTAAGAGACGCTTTAGACTTAGGTTACCGCCATTTAGATTCTGCTGCTATTTATCAAAATGAAGAAGAGGTTGGTTTGGGTTTAAAAGATTCTGGGCTTAATAGAAAAGAAATTTTTATTACCTCAAAGGTTTGGATGGATGATATGGGTTATGAAAATACCTTGCGAGCTTTCGAAAAAACTATCCAAGATTTACAATTGGATTATTTGGATTTATATTTAATTCATTGGCCGAAGAATCCTTATCGAAAAGAAACTTGGAAAGCCATGGAATATTTATATGAACAAAAATTAGTAAGAGCTATTGGCGTTTCTAATTATTACCAAAGACATTTAGAGGAGATTTTTTCTTTTGCCAATATTTTGCCAGCGATTAACCAATTTGAATTTACACCTTTCTGTTATTTGCCGGAAGAATTTGAATTTAATTTGAAGCATGGTATCCAAGTTGAGGCTTATTCCCCAGTAGTAAGAGGAGAAAAAAAGGACCATCCACTTTTAAATCAACTTGCCAATAAATATCAAAAATCTACTTATCAAATATTAATCCGTTGGGTAATTCAAATGGGAACTATTACCATTCCAAAATCTGTAAATAAATTGAGAATGTTGGAAAATACCCAAGTTTTTGATTTTGAATTTACTCAAGCAGAAATGGGTTATTTGTCTAAACTTTATGATAATACTCGTATGGCATGGGATCCCAGAAGTGAGGATTTTAATTAATCAAAATTTAGGATAACGTCATCTGAAGCCGGATGCGCAACACAAGAAAGAATAAAACCTTTTTTTATTTCATTTTCTGTTAAACCATCTTCTTCGTCCATCACGACCTTCCCTTGCGTACATTTTCCCATACATGCCGTGCACATCCCTGCTTGGCAAGAATAGGGTAAATCAATATCTAATTCCAAGGCTGCTTCTAAAATAGTTTCATTTGGTTTAACCATTACCTCATAGGTTTCTCCTTCATATTCTATTTTGACCAATCGATTTTTTGACTCCTCATCTATTTCCTTGGAATTTTCTAAAGGAGATGGAGCATTTGATGAAGTGAAATATTCAAAGAAAATCTGTTCCTCAGAAATATCGAACAATTTTAAAGATTTTCTGACCTCTTCAATCATACCACCAGGCCCACAAATAAAATAATTTGCTGAATTTGGCAAAATCCCAATTTCTTGCTTTAAATAATAAATAAATGATGCCTGATTAATTCGACCTTTTAAACCAGGCCAATTTGAACTTGGTTGAGAAATGATGTATAAGATATTTAAACGACCCTTATACATAGTCTCTAATTCTTCCAAATCTTTTTTAAAGATGATTTCATTTTCATCCCTTGACCCATAAATTAAATGAACATTAGCTTGATAATTTTTCTTTAAAACAGTCTTTATTTGTGCCAAAATAGGGCCAATACCACTGCCTGCCGCAACGAATACAAATTCTTTTAAACTACTTTCTAAGGGAATGACAAACCTCCCCTCCGGCTCTAATATTTCTAATGAATCACCTATCTTTATCTCGTCATTTATATAATTAGAAACTAAACCGTTTTTAACTCTTTTGACGGTAATACTAGGACTGGAATCAAATTCAGGAGAAGAACTTAATGAATAGGACCTTCTAATTTTTTTACCATTAATTGGTAATATTAGGGTAATGAATTGGCCTGATTTATATTTTAAAGTATCGTGAATAGGATGCCAAAATTCAATAGTTTTTGTATCCTTCGTTTCAATTTTTATATTTTTAACAGATAAATGTAAGTGTTTCTGCGACATTTTAATTGATTTCTATTTCATTAGATGGTATTGATTCATTATCAACTTGGTCTAGGCTAGTAACATAAAATCTCAGACCTTTTTTATTGGAATCTTTGGGTAAAATAAATTCTGTTTTATTTAAAACTTTAACAATTCTGGGCGAAAATTGTTTTTCCTCTTTTTCTCCTTTAGGGAATTCATAAACTGCATAAAACTTTGGTAGATCACCATCTATAGCTTGTTGGCTCTTTTGCCAAATTAATTTTAATTGATCATTTTCTTTAATCAATTTTAAATTGGATGGGGCCATCGGGGGGATTGAATCCTTCCACGGCATGGAAGGTACTAGGGCTTTTTCTTTAAAAACTTCCTCCTTAAAATAATCCCCTAAGTTTTTATAATTATTGGTAAGATAATGAGAACTAAATAGAACTTTTCCATAAGTATTTTTTAAAGAATCCACTATTTCAATTTGACTTTTTAATTCATTCATATTCCATAAATCTTGCAAATGGTAAATCCCCATTCCTAAATAAATATGTCGATTGAAATGATTTTGGTCCCACCAATTAGCCATTAGTTTGAAGGGCGCAACCGAATGATCAGTTGCCCAATAAATCTGAGGAACTAAATAATCTATCCAGCCTTTTTGAATCCAGGATCTTGAATCAGCAAATAAATCCGAAAAAGATTCCAAGCCTTTGGTAGTTTCAGAACCCATAGGGTCATTTTTTTTATGTTGCCAAATTCCGAAGGGGGAAATACCAAATTTTAATTTGGGGTTAATTTTTTGAATACCCTGACTGATTTGAAAAATAATTGAATTGATATTTTCTCTTCTCCAATCCGCTAATGATTCATTTCCTTTCTTGTATTTTGAATAGGTTGAATAATCTGGAAATTCATTTCCTTTTTGCGGGTAGGGGTAAAAATAATCATCTAAATGAATGCCATCTATAGCATAATTTTTAGGAATATTTAATATGAGTTCAGACAAATAATTTCTTACTTCAGGTAAACCAAAATTGTATAAATATTGACCTTTGAAAGGAAGGAACCATTCAGGATGTTTATAGGTAATATGATTATTGGAACGAATAGTTTTTTCCGAAAAGGTTCCTCTATTTAAATTAAACCACGCATGTACTTCAATTCCTCTATTATGAGCCTCTTCAATC
>CAZXZK010000021.1:20404-26455 GCA_964645295.1 uncultured Cytophagales bacterium
CTTCAATCAAAACTTGGAAAGGATCAAATAAAGGATAAGGTGCTTTTCCCTGCTGGCCTGTCAGATACGAAGACCACGGTTCTTGAGAATTTTGGTATAATGCATCTGATTCCGTGCGAACCTGAAAAAAAAGGGTGTTTATCCCTAATTCTTCATGTTTTTGAATGATTGATTTTATCTCATTTATTTTTTCAACAGTAGTCAAATCTGGATTGCTTGGCCAGTCGATATTTTTAACTGTGGCAATCCATACGCCTCTCAGTTCTCTTTTATTAACTATTTGAGAAATAGAATTGTTTGCTGCAAAAATGAGAATAAATAGTATTAAAAGGAGTCTTTTCATTTACTACGCAAATTTGCACAAAGAATAATTCAAAATGAAATCAAAGACTAATTTTCTATTGAAAATAAATAACCTACTCCCTTCAGGGTTTTTATGTAATGTTCGGGTATTTTTTCTCTTAATTTTCTGATATGAACATCCACCGTTCTTTCAACGACATAAACATCGGCGCCCCAAACCTTTTCCAATAATTCATCTCGGTTAAATACCTTATTTGGGTTATTCACAAAATGGAATAATAGTTCAAATTCTTTTTTAGGTAAAGATAATGGTTTACCCTTGTAAGTAGCTAAATATTTCACCCTATCAATGACGATATCCCCAATTTCAATCCTTTGATTTTTCTTGTCTTCCTCCTTAGTTACATATTTTCTGGAAAAAATCGCATTAATGCGAGTCATTAAGGCTCTTGGTTTGATTGGTTTAACTAAATAATCATAGGCTCCTGCCTCAAAGGCAGCCACTTCAGTAAATTCTTCCCCTCTAGCAGTTAAGAATAATATTAAGCAAGTTTTCGTATCCGGATCTTCTTTAAGTATTCTGGCGGCCTCAATACCATCCATCTGTGGCATCATGACATCCATGATAATAAGGTGTGGCTTGAAGGTTTTCGCAATTTTTATAGCCTCTTTACCATCATAGGCTTTCTCAGAGATATAATTTTCCTTATCTAGATTATATTCCAATAACTCTACAATGTCTGGATCGTCATCAACGATTAAAATTCGATTATTAATTTTACCCGAATTCATATTTTTTGAGTAATTTAACACTATAAATTTAAGATTTATAATATTACCAAATTGTTAATTTTTAAATTATTTGTCAAATTTAGTCCATGGAAAATCAAATTCCCTTTGTTGTTCGGCTTGCTGCAAGTCTTATTTCCATTGGTTTAATAATCTTTTGCCTTTATTGGTTTAAAGATTTATTTATTCTTTTAGGTTTCGCCCTAATTTTATCCTTGTTATTATTTCCACTTTGTGTAAAATTTGAGAAATGGGGGTTCCCAAGATCCTTAGGAATCATCATCAGTATTTTATTCGCTTTGTTTATCCTAACTTTAATCATTTTTATTATGATTGGTCAGCTGGATCAATTAACTTCAAAATGGCCTATTTTTGTGGATAAATTCAATGTATTATTATCAGATTCCCAAAAATTTTTATCCCAAAAATTAAAAATTGAGGATCAATCTAGTAGCCTGCAACTTTCTAATTCTACTTTTGAGGTTTTAAAAAGTTCTGGTTTTATCTTGTCTGAAACATTTGAAACAGCCATAAAGACCCTGACTTCTATCATTCTCACCCCAATATTTATCTTTTTCTTACTTTATTATCGAGATTTCATAGCGGAGTTTTTGTCGAAGCTATTTCCTAAAGCTGGCACTGCTAAAATCCATGATTTATTAGGTAAAACTGCTAATGTAGCTCAAGGGTATTTATTAGGATTGGTGACAGTTATGGTTTTTGCTGCCGCTTTAAATTCATTTGGATTTTGGTTGATTGGAGTAGACTTCTACCTGTTTTTCGGAATCCTCACCGGTATATTATTATTGATTCCTTATGTTGGAATTTGGTTGGCAGCGATCGGTCCAATTATTTTAAGTTTAATTGAATTAGGTCCTAGTCACATGTTTGCAGTTATCCTCTGGGTAGGAGCCGTACAATTCATTGAAGCTAATTTTGTTACTCCTTTTGTTGTTGGTTCCAGAGTGAGTATTAATCCTTTACTGGCTATCTTAACTTTAACAATCGGAGAAATAATTTGGGGAATTCCAGGTTTAATCTTAGCCCTACCCATAACAGCTATGTTAAAAGTGGTTTTTGATTTTGTCCCTGAGCTGCAACCTTATGGATTTTTATTGGGAATTGTCCCTAGAAGAGGGAAAAAGGAATGAATTGTTTTGACTCCAATGAACTTTGAATAATTTAAGATTAAAAAATTCAAAGTTCATCAGATCAAAAGAAACTAGACTTTGATTTCTACATCTACACCAGATGGAAGTTCTAATTTCATTAGGGCATCTACCGTTTTTGCCGAAGAGGAAAAGATATCAATTAGTCTTTTGTAAGTACATAATTGAAATTGCTCTCTCGATTTTTTGTTCACGTGAGGAGAACGTAATACAGTAAATTTTTCAATTTTTGTTGGAAGTGGAATAGGACCAGAGACTACTGCTCCTGTGGCTTTTACCGCTTTAACAATTTTTTCAGCTGATTTGTCAACCAATGAATGGTCAAATGACTTAAGCTTAATTCTAATTTTTTGATTCATATTGTTTGGTTCGTTAGGTTCATAAATGTTGAAAGAACCATTTACTCCAACATTCATTTTAGCACACAAAATTAAAATTTATTTTTCTAATATACAAGAGTTAAAATTTTCTTCTTTCGATTAGTTCCTTCTTTTCCTTTTCAATTATTTTATGGTATTTCTGGAAATAGTGAGGGTCTATTTTTTTTAGTTGATTAGCGGCTGCCTCAGCATACCTTTGTTCTCCAATCCGATAGGCTTGTAATATAAAAGGAATGGCAAATTCGGCATGGTTGGGATTTAAATTGTAGGCATCGAAGCAATATTGATAGGCCAATAAGCCTTGATTATATTTATTTAAAAATTCAGAACCTCTGATTAGGGCATTTTTATTAAAAGGATGGTTGTTTAAAAATTCTATGACATCCTTTACCTCAGATCCCTTAAAAGGGGCGGAATCGTTTCTTAAAATTTCTTCGAAATAATTTTTAAAATTAGTCAGTTTACTTAATTGATCTTCTTGAGATTTGGATAAAAGATTGATGAGGTTTTTATAGGATTTCAATTTATTTCCATTAAAAAATAAATACCATGAATAGGCCAATTCATATTCCGGATAGAGGTTTGTCCAATCAGAATCCATTTCCCAAGTTTCAAAATTTAAGGGAGAATTAAATATTCTTTGATTAAATATCGCATTATTTAAATGGGCAAAATTTTCAACATTCAATTTTGGGGAAAAATTTGAATCAAATGGGAGAATCTTTAAAGAGGAATCTAATTGATTTAAAATATTCCAATTGGCTAAAAAGGCATCCGTATTATCTTGTTTTATTTGGTACAAACTTGATCTTTCTGTTAAATCCCATTGGAATTGATGCATAAATTTTCTTAAATAATTCGCCTTAATCAAATTATTATTAGGGTCTAATGCATAATTTAATTGGTAGTAATAGTTGGCTGAATCTTTTTGTTGAAGAGATTCATATATGGAGGCAATTTGATTATTGATTTGAATACTTTTCTTGAAAAATGATCTTTGTTTAATTAATAGGAATAAGGCCTCAAAAGGTTGATTCTCCTCCATATAAAGTTGTGAAAGCATTAAGCCTGTAAGTTCAGAATCCCCATTATTTAATACATTCGCAATAAATATTTCTGCTTCATTTTGTTTGTTTTCTTTTAAATAACTATTGGCCAAGCGGAAATTACTGAAATTATTTTTTCTTGAATTTAAATATCCATTTTCATAGGAGATTTTTGCAATATCCTGTCGGCCAGTTTCTTCTTCCCACAGTCCTTGATGATTGTAAATACCCGACTGGAATAAATGGTATATTCTGTTTGAAATACCAAAATTCCAAGTTATCAATAATAGTAGGGTGCCAATCCATGCCAAATAAATTGGAAACGATTTGGCTTTTAAAATCACTCGGTGAAAGGGCAGATTTTGTTTGAATAAATGATGGAAATTCGAAAATAAATAGGGAATAAATAAAGTTAAACCTATAATAATGGACATGCTATTCCAAAGAATAAAACCTTTGAATGCTGAGTCATTCTGAATAATTAATTGGAAGATTATCCAGGAAATTTGAATGAATCCTAGTCCCCATAAAATTAATTTTTGAGGTTTATTTTGAATATATTTTTCAGAAATAAGGTAAAATGCTGCATTGTTTAGGAATAAAAAAAAGATTAATGGAAAATGAAATTTGGTTTCAAGCCATCCTAAATAGTTGGATAAGCTGATAATTAGATTGATAAGAAGTACAATTGAAAGAATGATGAATTTTTTAAAACTCTGATTCCAATTTTCACTTCTACTCAGTTTTAGGGCAATGGTTGGTAAGGAAAATACAAGAATGATGGAATAAAAATAAGTAAGGATGGTCCAAATCCATGGGATATTTTCCCCCCAAGAATTATAATTACCCCCTGTGAACATGGGAATTAAAAGTAGAAAAAGCCAAGCCCCTAATCCTAATAGAACCTGGGTGATGGAAATTTTAGACCATTGAATAATACCAATTAAAATAAGCAATAGGCCCAAGGAAAGCATAAATAATGGAATTATTTCAAGATCTTTCTCTGGAAACTGGAAAATAAAATGAAAGTCTTGCTTTACCTCCAAAAATGGGAATTCCAATTTAATGGATGAATCATTCAAATTCTTTTGAATGATATAGGGTAGTATCGTAGATGTTTCTTTTGTAACAATCGGTATTTTCGGATATAGAAAATAAAGGATGCCCAGAAAGGGAAGGCAAAATAATAATAAGTAGAAATATAATTTATCAAAAAGCTTGATTCTTGGTTTCATTCAAGAAAATTACGAGAAATTCAGAAAAAAAAACAAAAAAACACAAAATGATTTTGGCTTTGTTGAAAATAGAAACTAATTTTGCATTTCTAAATCTCAACATGGGATAATTATTTTAATTTAAACGTTACTTAGTTAATATTATTATAAAATGGCAGACCAAGTAAATAAGGGTAAAATTACTCAGGTGATCGGTCCGGTAGTGGACGTTAGTTTCGAAGGTGAGGGTTCTCGTCTTCCTGAAATTTTAAATGCATTGGCGGTTAAAAGAACCGACGGTTCAGAATTAGTTTTGGAAGTTCAACAACATTTAGGAGAAGATAGAGTAAGAACGATTGCGATGGAGGGTACGGAAGGCCTTCAAAGAGGGCAAGAAGTAATCGACCGTGGTACAGCCATGACGATGCCAACTGGAGAAGGAATCAAGGGAAGATTATTTAATGTGGTAGGTGATGCTATTGATGGAATTGATCAACCAAAATCAAATGGAGGAATGCCAATTCACCGATCTGCGCCAAAATTTGAGGATTTAGCTACAAAAACGGAAGTATTATTTACTGGTATTAAAGTTATCGACTTATTGGCTCCTTATGTTAAAGGGGGTAAGATTGGTTTATTTGGTGGTGCAGGAGTAGGTAAAACAGTATTAATCATGGAATTGATTAATAATATTGCAAAAGCTTACGAAGGTTTATCAGTATTTGCTGGGGTAGGAGAAAGAACGCGTGAGGGGAATGATCTATTGAGAGAAATGATTGAGTCAGGTGTAATCAAATATGGTGAAGAATTTAAAAAGTCGATGGAAGAAGGTGGATGGGATCTTTCTAAAGTAGATCAATCAGAATTAGAGAAATCTCAAGCAACCTTGGTATTCGGACAAATGAACGAACCTCCAGGAGCACGGGCAAGAGTAGCTCTTTCTGGTCTTACTGTTGCTGAACACTTCCGGGATGGAGATGGAGAGGGTACTGGTAAAGATATTTTATTCTTTATTGATAATATTTTCCGTTTTACACAAGCGGGCTCTGAAGTATCCGCTTTATTAGGACGTATGCCATCAGCAGTAGGATACCAACCGACCCTTTCTACGGAGATGGGTGCTATGCAAGAAAGAATTACTTCCACCAAG
>CAZXZK010000022.1:0-23935 GCA_964645295.1 uncultured Cytophagales bacterium
CGGGATATGCCTTAGTATCCAGAGGTAATGCATCTACCATTTGGGAAACTGCAAAAACTACTAACGTAGGTATTGACGCAGCCTTCATGAATAATGCTTTAACAGTTGTCTTGGATGTTTATAAGAGAAATACAGACAATTTATTATTTAATCCTGCTTTACCAGGAACAGCTGGTGCTGCTTCGGCTCCTTTCATCAACGTAGGTGCGATGGAGAATACAGGATTTGATTTCTCCTCTACTTACAAGAAACAAGTGAATGCAGATTTCGGAAATAATTTAGCTTTAAATGTATCTCCTTATGTAAATACCATTGTTAAAATTGCTGATTAAGGGAAATTGGGTATTTTCAGTCTATAATATTTATGGGAGAAAAAATCCTTATTCCATTTTCTATCGCTCGGAAGGAATGGTCTTAAATTCTTATAAATTAGTAATTTTTGGTTCACCAATCCTAACGATAGCCTTTAAATGTACGTTTGATTAAGGGAAAGAATTTAAGGAGTCTGCCTTGATTCCACTACAAGAAAAATCGAATAAAAATCCTTCAGGCTTAAAAAATGGCATTTTCTTGTAACCTTCAATTTCCAAACTCTTGTCTGAATAGACTTTTTCCATGAAGTCCATATATATCGGTAAGGCCATCCTTGCTCCTTGTCCTAATTGAATATTCCTAAAGTGGATACTTCTATCTTCGCCACCTACCCAAACCCCTGCGACCATTTTTTGGGTCATTCCCATAAACCAGCCATCTGAAAAGTTCGAGGTTGTTCCTGTTTTAGCTCCGATTTCATTTCCTTGAACAATTGTTGAACTATTTAATCTTACAGCTGTTCCGTTTGGTTCTTCCACAGCTCCTCTTAGCATATAGGTCATGGTATAGGCTGTTTCCGGACGAATTGCTCTGCTTGCTTTGGGAATAAATTCGGCAATTGTATTCCCATTTTTATCGGTAATTTTTAGGATCATGATGGGCTCAATTTTTTCTCCGAGGTTGGCTAAGGTAGAATAACCTTGTACTTGTTCGTAGACGGATACCTCAGATGATCCTAAACATAGTGCTGGGGTTTCCATTAAATCACTTTGAATTCCTGCTCTATGAGCAAAATCAGCAATTTTTTCTGGACCAATCAATTTGGTAATTTTTGCAGCAATTGTATTAATTGATTGAGCCATAGCGCTTCTTAAACTCATTTTTTGGTAGGAGTAAATACCGTCTGAATTGACAGGTGTCCAGGTGACATCCTCCAATAATCCATCTTCCTCACCAAAAGTGATGGGCTCATCCGTTAAGAAATCACAGGGTGTCGCTAAATCCTCATCAATGGCAGCTCCGTAAACATAGGGTTTAAAGGTTGAACCAGGTTGTCTTTTACTTTGTGTAATATTATCAAATTTAAAAAACCGATGATTGATACCTCCAACATATGCTTTTACATGGCCATTTGTGGGGTCCATAACCATAAAACCAGCATTTAATAAACGCTTATAATAAGCCAAAGAATCCATCGAACTCATAAGGGTATCTTTACTTCCATTGGTATAGGAAAAAACGGTCATTCGCTTTTTTTTATTTAATTCCTCTTTTATTTTTTGGGAATCATCTCCATAGATTTCTTTTAAATTTCGGTATGTCTCTGTTCGGCGGATGGTCATGGATAGAAAATTGGGTATTTCTTTCATTTCTTCGTCGACCCAAGGGTTTTTTCCTCTCCAGTGGTCATTAAATAGTTTTTGTTGGTAAACCATATGGTTCCATACCGCATTATTAGCATAGTTTTGCATGCGCGAATCTAAAGTGGTATAAATCCGTATTCCGCTGGTATATAAATAGATTTTTTCTTCTTCCGATTTATCTGAATTATAGTCTCTTAAAACTTTAATAACTTGTTTTTTTATACTTTCTGCAAAGTATGGTGCTAGCCCGGTATTGTGGTTTTCAACCTTGTATCGGAGAGAAAGTGGTTTCAATTTTAAATCATTGAATTCTTCCTCAGTAATATGCCCATATTTACGTAGTTGACCTAAAACCACATTTCTTCTTTCCAAGGTTAGGTCTGGCCTGGCAACTGGATTATAAAGGGAAGGGTTTTTTAACATTCCTACAATCGTGGCCGCCTCCAAATAATTAACGTTTCGAACATTTTTCTGGAAATAGGTCCTACAAGCCACCTCTATACCATAGGCATTATTTCCAAAACTCACTTGGTTTAGGTACATGGCCATAATTTCTTGTTTGGTATATCTTCTTTCTAATTTGACAGATAAAATCCACTCTTTTACCTTAGCAACGATGGTTTTTAAACCATTAACCTTCATTAATACTCCCATGTAGGCAGGATCATTGTCATCATATTCCAAAATTCGGGTATGGAATAAATTTTTTGCTAATTGTTGGGTAATGGTTGACCCTCCGCCTGAAGTTCCTAAGGAAAATGCTACCCGGAATAAAGAGATTAAATCTACACCAGAATGATTCACAAATCGAGCATCTTCTGTAGAAATAAGCGTATTGACAATTACTTGGGATAATTCATTAAACTCTACAGGATCTCTGTTTTCAATGAAAAATTTCCCTATTTCTTTTCCATCCTCCGAAAAAATTAAACTAGCTGTTTGGCTCTTCGGATTTTCTAATTCTACCAGACTAGGCATTTCTCCGAATAAACCCAAGAAATTATAGTTAACTCCAATAATAAATAGGATTCCACTCAAAAAGCCTATTATACTTAATCGGTATAAATAGTTGATAGGTGTCTTGAATTTTCCTTCATTTAAATTAAAAATACCCATTAATTTAGTTTGTTTAAAAATTCTTTTGCATTTGGAATGACGCTTGATTGCGGAAATAAATTCAATAAATTTTGAATAAATAATTTAGCCTGAGATGAATCATTCAAGGAATATTTATTCAATGCTTTAAGATAAATAATTTTATCTTCAAATTTACTATTTGGAAAATCTCTTTCCAAAGTTAAACAAATTTCAAAAGATTCAGCAAATTGGTTCGTTTTATAATAGCTAAAGGCTTCTTCATATAAATTTTGAGCCTTAATTTCATTGGTTTCACTTAATACGCCTGTTTCTTTCCGTTTAATAAGAGATAAAAAATGAGACCCTGGGTAATTGGCCGCCAATTGATTCTTATATTCAGCATTATTCTTTGAATCCATGGTATAGAGTAAATAATAAATTTCCGCTTCATAATTGCTATTGGCATTTTTTTCAATAATTTCTTTCAATTTTTCTCCCGCAAAATCCTTTAAACCTAAATTTTCAAGGGCAAATTTTGCTAAATTGAATAAATCCTTTTCTCGATTTATTTCCAAGGTTAATTTTTCTTCTTCCGTATTTGGGATATCCTTTTTCCATGCTTCAAAACTAATACTATCTTTTTTCGTTGGGATGGGCTTGCTATTCGTATTCTCAGTTGTTGAATTTGAAAAACCGGGCATTGGAAGACTATTTGCTAAAAAATCATCCTCTTGTTTGCTAAAACTTTGTTGCATTTTTATCTTTCTATTCCAAAAATCTTCGAGTTTTCTATCGCCAAATTTTTGTCTAAAATTTAAGGAACCTTGAATCCGGATAGGGTCATTATAAAAATAAAAGGATTGCTGTTGATTGCTTGGGGGTCTTCGAGTAAATATAGCTAGTTTTGTGGTAATTTTTTTTTCGGTAAGGTCTGTTTTTAAACTGGTATCCACTTTCAAGGATTCTTGGTAAAGGGCATTTAAATCTTCTTCACTCAAATAGCTTAATTTTAAAAGAGAATCTTTTAATTCAAAAGAATTCAATAATTGACCAAAATTTTTCCATTCTGAATTGATTTTTACTGTTTTTTCATAATTTGGGCTAGTGGAGGGTATAGCATTCGCTGCGCTGTCGTAATAGGCTATTGCTTTTTTAAAATTGCCGATAAATTGGGCTTGCGTCTGTGCTATTTGTAAAAATAATTCCCCCTTGTTTTGGTTAGAGGAAGTTCCTTTAGCCCAATATTCTTCTGCTTTTCTATAATCTCCTTGGAAGGCATAAATTTGGCCAATGGTACCATAAATTTTCCCATAATTCTCTTCGTATTTTGGTTCTTTCAATAAATTCTTTAAAGCATTTATATCTTCTTTTAATTGAAAAATAATCAATTGAGCTTCAAATAATTTTTCAGGATCTTTCGTATTTTTTATCACTTGATTCAACGATTGAATGGCATTTTCAGCTTGTGAGTTTAAAAAATAATTCTGCGCCAAAATAAAATTTAATCGAGCAATTTCCTCGGAATCTTTACTTGTTTCAATTACTTGACGAAGTAAATTATTGGTATTTTCAAAATCTCCTTTTTCTTGATATTGGTTAGCTAGGTAAAGAAAATAATCATGTTTTTGGTAGTCCTTTAGGTCAAATTCAAGAATAAATTGTTTGATTCTTTCAGCCTCTGTTATTTCATTTTGTTTAATGTAGATAAAATAAAGTTGGATCAATGAGTTTAATTGAAGTTCTTGGTCGTTGGAAATGGCATTTACATATTTGAAAGTTTCAATAGCATTTGGATAATCTTTTTGATAAACCCGGGCTTTTCCAATCAAAAAATAAGCATCATCAATATATTTAGAATTGGCATGTCTTTGAATTACCAAGGAGGCTTTATAAATGATGGAATCAATTTTCGTTTGGTAAGCGGTTTTTAAATTTTCTCCTAAATCTCGAATAATGGATAATTCGTAACTATAATTATCCTTTTCATTTTTTTCGATTTCTTTAAGCAATTCTTGCTCCAATCTTTTTGCTTGCCAAATGGCATTGTATTTTGCATTGAGGCTGTGGAATTTAATCGCAGCTTGTTTATTACTATACTGCGAACAGGAAAAGTGAATAGCCAAAATTAATAGTAGGTATCCTTTTCTGAGCATTTTAATTTTATTAATTGAAAATATTTTAATATTTAAGTAAATTTAATATTTAGAATTGGATTTTTATGAATCCTTACCAAAGGTTTATTGGAATTGCCGTTCAAATGCTTAGCACAGTATTAGTAGGGGTATTCCTTGGTTTATACTTGGATGATTATTTTTGTAACGAAAAAAGGGTCTGGACAATTGTCCTTTCCTTGGTTTCAGTTTTATTTTCTTTAATTTGGGTAATTAAAAATATTCCAAAAGAATAGGCTAGGATGGAAAATCGAGATAGAAATATTTTAATAATTTTATTTTTAGTGGGAATATTATTTCTCTCTCGGGTTTTCTATTTACAAGTGGTAGATGATTCATTTAAGACTGCTGCGGAAAATAATGCGGTTCGGAAAAAGGTGCAAATTCCTTTAAGGGGAGAAATTTATGATAGAAACAATAAATTGGTGGTTTTTAATACTCCAATTTATGATTTATACGTTGTTCCTGGAAAGGTAAATAAAATAGATACCCAAGCTTTTTGTTCTGTTTTTCGAATCACAAGAGAGGATTTTATTGAACGATTTTTAAAAGCCAAAAAATTTTCTCGTTTTCGTCCTTCTTCCTTTCTAAAAAATTTATCCAAGGAAGAATTTGCCATGGCACAAGATAAAATGTACCAGTTTAAGGGTTTTTATTTTGTTTCCAATGCTTTTCGTACCTATCAATACAAAGGTCTTTCCAATGCTTTGGGTTATGTCGCTGAAATCAGTCCACGGGCACTTGAAAATCAAAAAGATGACTATTATTCACAAGGAGATTATATCGGTTTATCGGGCTTGGAATCTTATTATGAGGATGAATTAAGAGGGGAAAGGGGGGTGAAATACGTGATGGTAAACAGTAATGGGGTGGAGAAAGGAGACTTCCAAAATGGGAAAAATAATATTTCCCCAAAGGCGGGGGAAACCCTTTATTCAACGATTGATATTGAATTACAAGATTATGCTGATTCGCTGATGAAAAATAAGGTTGGATCTGTGGTTGCAATTGAACCCTCTACAGGAGAGATTTTAGCAATGGTTTCAGCCCCTTCCTATGATCCTGAATTATTATCAGGGAAGAATTTTGGGACCTATTATGCTCAATTAGCTATGGATCCGACCCATCCTTTGATTAATAGACCACCATCGGCCTATTATCGGCCAGGATCTACCTTTAAAATCGTACAGGCATTGGTAGGTTTGCAATTAGGTTTCCTTAATCCTTCCACGGTTTATGGGCATGCTGGAAGTCCAATGAAATGCCATGGCCATCCTTCTGCTTCCAATGATTTAAAACGAGCAATTCAATATTCTTGTAATCCCTATTTTTATCATGCCTTTAAAGATATCTTATACCAAAATACGCAAGGTGATTTGTTCCATCGTTCAGCTTATGGATTAGATCGTTGGGCGGAAATGGTGGAAAAATTCGGTTTTGGAAAAAAACTTGGTTTAGATTTAGGAAATGAGAAAAAAGGCTTATTGCCGACCTCAGCCTATTATAATCAAATTTATCAAGGAAATAATCGATGGAAATTTTCAAATATTTATTCCCTTTCAATAGGTGAAGGTGAATTAGTGATAAATCCATTGAAAATTGCCAATTTGGCAGCCATAGTGGCCAATAAAGGGTGGTATATCCCTCCCCATTTAATTAAAGGAATAGGAGAGAATCATAGACTTGATAAATATTATCAAACTAAAATCCCTGTCGGGGTTGATGAAAAACATTTTAATGTGGTGATTGATGGAATGCAAGCAGCCGTAGAGGCTGGGACGGTCAATGCGGATTCTCATATTCCAGGTATCACTATTTGTGGAAAAACGGGCACCTCACAAAATGCAAGGGGAAAAGATCATGCCATTTTTATGGCTTTTGCCCCGAGGGAAAATCCTAAAATTGCCATTGCTGTTTTTGTGGAAAATGCTGGTTTTGGGGGAAGCTCATCAGCTCCTATCGCCTCGCTCATTATGGAGAAATATTTGAAGGGTGAAGTTTCAAGAAAGTACGTAGAAGAGAAATACCGGAATATGAATTTTTCTCAAAATGTTTTGAATAAGGTAGTAGTAAAATGATAGGAACTAAACGATTATTCGATAATTTAGATTGGCTCCTGGTAGGCTTTTATTTTATTTTTGTGACTTTTGGTTGGATGAATATTTATTCTGCCATTTATACACCCGGCGATGAATTGGATTTATTGAATTCGAGTTTTTATGATTCCAATGCGGGAAAGCAGTTAATCTGGATTGCGACATCCCTCATTTTAATAATGATTATTTTTGTTTTAGATTATCGTTTCTTTGAATTATTTGCTCCCTATATTTATGCCTTATTAATGCTATTATTAGTGATGGTTCCTTTTCTAGGGGTTACAATTAACGGAAGTCATTCTTGGTTCAAAATTGGTTCTATTACGATTCAACCAGCGGAATTTGCCAAAACAGCAACTTCTTTGTTCTTGGCAAAATACCTGTCAATCCCCAACGCAAATCTTAAAAAAACGGCAACCTTAAAATGGGTTATTGTCCTTATTTTAATGCCAATGGTACTAATCGTCTCCTCCAATGAAACTGGTTCAGCCTTGGTATTTGGCTCATTTATTCTTGTCTTGTATAAAGAAGGATTACCGGGGATTTTCCCTGCCCTGCTCATTGGTATGGTGGCTATCGTATTGTTGGCCTTATTAGTAGAAACTTCCTATATTTTAATCGTTTTCAGTATAGGTTCTTTGGTTTATTTAATCTTTCAACCCCTTTATGTACTGAGGAAAACAAGGATCTATTTACAAATAATTGGCGTAATTGGTTTAGTATTAGCATTAACTAGTTCTTTGGATTTTTTTGTGAACGAGGTTTTACAAGAGCATCAACGAAATCGAATAAAGATTTGGTTAAACCCAAATTTTGATTCAAGAGGTTTGGGTTATCAGGTAACACAATCCAAGATAGCTATTGGTTCCGGAGGTTTTTGGGGTAAAGGCTATCTTCAAGGAACCCAAACCAAATTTGATTTTGTTCCGGAACAAAGTACAGACTTTATTTTTTGTACTATTGGAGAAGAATTTGGTTTTGTTGGAGTCTTTTTTCTTCTCAGTTTTTATCTCATTTTCATTGCTAGAATCTTTTATAAATCGAATTTGCAAAAGATTAAATTTGCTCGAATATATGGGTATTGCCTTGGAGGAATATTATTTTTTCATTTTTTTATCAATATTGGAATGACCATCGGTATTGTACCCATTATGGGAATTCCGCTTCCATTTTTTAGTTATGGAGGTTCTTCCCTCTGGTCATTTACCATCTTATTATTTATTTTTCTTAAATTAGATTTAGAAAGAAACAATGTTCTCCATCATATTTAATTAACCACGCATGAAAGAAATTGAACAACCTCTCAACCTAAAGTCTAAATTACTAATTTTTGTTGCCGCTCTTGGATATTTCGTAGATGTTTATGATTTAATTGTTTTCTCAGTCATTCGGTCTAAATCGTTGATGAATTTGGGCTTTTCCGGAGAAGAATTAATTTCTGTGGGAATTGATTTGATGAATTATCAAATGATTGGTCTATTGATAGGAGGTTTGCTTTGGGGAGTTTTTGGAGATAAAAAAGGACGTGTTTCCGTTTTATTTGGTTCTATTTTAGTTTATTCTGGAGCAAATTTTATCAATGGTTTTATTCATGATATTCATCTTTATGGTCTTTTAAGATTTATTGCAGGTATTGGTCTTGCAGGGGAATTGGGTGCCGGAATAACCTTGGTCAATGAGAATCTCTCGCCCCAAAAAAGAGGTTATGGGACCTTATTGATTGCCGGAGTGGGCGCCATGGGTGCCATGTTTGCCCAGTTCGTAGCGAATTTATCGGAGGATCCAGAATGGTGGAGAATGAGTTTTAAAATTGGTGGTGTCCTTGGCATTTTACTTTTATTAGTTCGAATTGGGGCATTTGAATCTAATCTCTATAAAAAAATGGAGAAAAATGTTGAGAAAGGAAATTTCATTAAACTATTTACGGAATGGGATAAATTTAAACGTTTTTTCCTTTGCATCTTGATAGGAACCCCCATTTGGTATTTTGTTGGTATCATCATTTTTAAAATCTCCTAATGAAAGGCCCAGATAAAAATATAGCTACCATTTCAGGTGGTGAAGCCATCTATTATTGTTATCTGGGCCTTTCATTAGGAGATTTTAGCTCCGGGCTTCTAAGTCAATTATTGAAAAGTAGGAAAAAAGCCTTATTCATTTTTGTTGCCGCACTTTTTTTCTTTGTGGTCGTCTTTCTGTATTTTACGGATCATAGCCCTAAATGGCTTAATCTTGTTTTAATCAGTTTAATGGGATTTTTCTCAGGTTTATGGGCGGTTTTTATCACCTTTACCTCGGAACAATTTGGGACCAATTATCGTTCAACCGTTACGACTTCAGTTCCTAATTTTGTCCGAGCAGCCTTTATCCCTATTTCTTATCTTTTTGAATTTCTTCGCCCGGATCTGGGAATCATTCATTCGGCTTTTATAGTTGGGATTATTTCCTTAGGTTTGTCTTATTGGGCAACCTTTTCCTTAAATGAAACCTTTGGTAAATCTTTGGATTATCTTGAATAAATGGCTTTAATTTCGAAAAAAAAGAATCTCTATCGAATCAATAACCAACTGAGGAAATATTTGGTTAAATACAATCGTGAATCCCGATTAGGGATTTCTTATTCTGATTTATTGCGGTATGAAAATTCCATTGTCTTGTTTGATTCATACGGTAAGGATACCCTGTGGGAAACAGTATTTTACAGTCCGAATGATCAAGATCTCATTTTTGAAGCCCTAAAAATCGTTTATGCTGATTTAAAAACAGATGGAAATAAGGATGTGATTAAACATTTAGATGTAGATCGGGTAGATTTTTGTACCTATGGAAATACCAATCCCTTTCGAATTCGGATTGTCAATAAGGTCAATGATAATTTTGATTATTTTTATATTAAAATTGCCGATGCCTCACGAGTTTATGGATTAGAACTAGAGCATATTTTATCACCTAACCGAATAAATTATATTACCTATGAAAATACCTTAATTGAAGAACATATTGCAGGAGTTCCTGGAGACGTTTTTTTGTCGGGAAGCCTCGATGAACGGGTTAGCTCTCCGATCCGCCTTGCAAAGGAATTTGTTAAATTCAATGAACGTTGTCTAGTTCAACTTTTAGGGGATATGCATTCTTCTAATTATGTTATTATCACCATTCCAGATTTTGAAGAAGTCTATTATCGGATTCGTCCCATTGATTTTGATCAACAATGTTACGAAAGTAAAAAATCAGTGTATATGCCTCAGTATTTTAAACAGAATAATCGCTTGATCCAATTAGGAATGAAATACGTTTCCAATGAATCCGTTATTCAATATCAAATAGAGGAACGTTCAATGATCTCCTCTCGCTTGAAATCGGAAGGACAAAGAGTTTTTGATTTAATGGATGTTATGGCAAAGGATGAAATCGCTCCCGAACAACATGTTATTCAATTGAAAAAAGAATTGTACCAACACTATAAAGATAAACGGTTCCTAAATTGCCAAACCATGGGACAATTAGTTTGGACGAGTCTTGAATTAGTTATGAGGCATTAAGGGTGTTTAAAACCCCAGGTAAAATAAACTAGAGAAATCATCATTCCCAATCCTCCTATGGGTGCAATTGCCCCAAAAACTTTTACTCCTGTAAAACAAATTAAATAAAGCGCTCCCGCAAAAATAAAGGTACTAGCCAACATAATTATTGCTGCTTTTTTTTGTTTTGAAGAAGAATTTTGAAGCGAAAAATAGAATTCTATAAAACTTAAAAGACCACCATACATTAAATATTTGCTGGCAGTCTCAAAGGTATCAAGGTGGTTGGTCTCCCTAAGGAAATCATTCAATGAATGAGCGCCAAATGCGCCTAAAGCAATGGAAAATAAACAAAATAGGGATGCAATCATTGGAATATATTTTCCTCCCATTTTCATTTAGGCCATGGCCACTTTTAAATCGTTTAATTTTCTCCTGATGGAATCATCTATTTGTTTATCCCCAATTCGCACGATATAACCGCCGACTAAAGACAGATCCACTTTTTCAATGATCTGAATGGTTTTTCCAGAATAGTCTTCTAAGATTTTTTGAAAAGTTTTTTTCTGATCTTCACTTAAAGCAATTGCAGAAATGATTTCAGCTTTTTCAATTCCTTTATAATTATGATAAATATGGATAAATTCTTTGGCAATGGAAGGAATTAAAGCCTCTCTGTTTTTTTCAGTAATGATTTTAAAAATAGAGAAGGTAATAGCATCATAATTATTTTCAAATAATTTTTTAATAATGGCCATTTTGTCTTCATGTCTGATAATCGGACTCTTGAAGGTAAGGACCAAATCATGGTTATTATCACAGATTTCAACAAAATCTTGGATATCTGCATAGACCTTTTCCAACGATTTTTTTTCAATTGCTAAATCTAAAAGTGCTTTCGCATATCTATGTGCTACTATTGTCTGGGACATCTCTCCTGATTATTAATTATTTTAAATTCATGCTATCCATTAGCTCGTTGACTAATTTTTCCTGAGCCTTTTTATCCTTTAATTCAGATTTAAGGACTTTTTCTGCTAGTTCTAGCGATAATAAAGCGGCTTCTTTTCGGATGGCTGATATTGCAGCATTTTTTTCTTGTTCGAAAGCAACACGGGCTTTTTCAATTTCTTCAGTTGCTGCTTTTTGTGCATCTACTTTTGCTTCAGAAATAATTTTATTCGATGCTTCTTTAGCTTGTTTAAGCGTATTATCTCTTTCCACTCTTGCTTCAATGATTAATTGTTCATTGCCCGACTTCAATATTTCCATTTCTTTACGGGTATTCTCTGCCATTTTGATAGCTTCATCGATAGATTCCTCTCTCTCATTTAAAATCTTGATAATTGGCTTCCAAGCAAATTTTCCTAAAGCGAAAAATAAAATGCCAAAAATGATTAACTGCCAAACAATAAGTCCGAAATCTGGGGTAACTAATTGCATATTTTTATTTTTTTAAATTTTTTGAAAAGCACAATGCAAAGCCTATTGCTAAAATATGCATTGTGCTTTAATTTTTTCAAAAGACTAATTCTTCTGAAAGTTTTTTTGAATTACTGTAAAGTAACCAATAAACAAATTACTGCTGCGAATAAAGCAACTGCCTCAACGAAGGCTGCCACGATTAACATCGCACCTTGGATTTTACCTGAAGCTTCTGGCTGGCGAGCAATTCCCTCCATGGCTGATCCACCAATGTTTCCAATACCTAATCCAGCTCCAATTGCAGCTAAACCAGCACCAACACCTGCTAAACCAGTTCCTACAGTTACTTCCAATAATGATGATAAAATAGACATAATATAAAATTTAAAAAGTTTACAAATTTTTAATGATGACCTTCTTCAATGGCAGCGCCAATATAAGTGGATACTAACATAGTGAAGATATAGGCCTGAATTAAGGCCACAATTAATTCAATCACGTTCATAAAGATTGAAAAAGGGACCACCGCAACTCCTAAGAAAGCGGATTTGAAAATAAATATCAGGGATATTAAACTCAATAAGATGATATGTCCTGCTGATACGTTTGCAAAAAGACGAACCATCAAGGAGAATGGCTTCATAAATAAACCGACAATTTCTACTGGCGTAAGAATGATTAACATCCATTTTGGTACCCCAGGCATGGCGAAAATATGAGTCCAATAAGCTGATTTTCCGTTTAAATTAGTAACAATAAATGCAATGATTGCCAAGGTCCCTGTGATAGCAATATTACCAGTAACATTGGCAGCACCTGGGATTAACCCCATCATATTATTGAACCAGATATAGAAAAAGATGGTCAATAAATAAGGCATAAAACGCTTATAGTGTTTTGATCCAATATTTGTAATCGCAATTTCATCCCGTACAAATACAATTATTGGTTCAAAAGCAGACTGTAAACCGGATGGTGCGGCATTCGGGTTCTTCTGATATTTTCTACCAATACCGATGAAAATTACTAATAAAAGTAGGGCGGAAACAAGCATTGACATCACGTTTTTCGTGATTGAAAAGTCCCAAACCTTTTCCCCATTTTCTGCATGGATTTTATCATGTTCCATTATTAAGCCGTTTACGGCTACTGGATCATGATGCTCGTTAGAAAAATCAGAAGATGAATAGAATTGTAAACCTGCTGAGGCAGTATAAACAATGACAGGTAGCGGAATAGTTCCGTGATAATGACCAAATGTGTATAAATGCCATTCATGAGAATCGGCAATATGATGCATAATTAATTCTCCGGCGTTGAAAGCTTCCTTGTCCCTTTTGATTTCCTCACCAATCTCATGTTCAATTTCTCTAATTTCTTCAACAATTCCTTTTTCATGCTGATCTTCCTCATTCCCAAAACTTGAAAAACTGAAAAATGCTAAAAAAAGTCCAATAAAAAGGTTTGAAAGTAGATTTTTTGCTCTGCTAATAGTTGCCAACATCGTATATTTTTATACTTTGAATATTATTTTTTAAAATCGCGTCGCAATTTACGAAGCAATGTGATTATTTCAAAATTTGTTGAAAATAAATAAAGTACAAAAAAGTTTCCTACGAAAATATAGATATTATTAATCTTTAAAAATGCGAAGATTCCAATAAAAATTAGGCTTGAAATAAATCTGAAAGCTTGAATTCCCATCATATAATGAATTAATTTTTCTCTTCCATTTTTCCATCCAATCTCAAATAATAGTTTATTTAAATAAGACAAGAATACAAAAAATACTAAAATATAATCAATATTTTGATGGAGATATACAGATAAATTGGTTTGTTGAATTCCCCAAAGAATTATTCCTAAAGAAACATAAAAGAGAAATAAATGAAGTGTTTTCATGCTGTCTTCCTATTTTCTAAATCTTTAAAAAATTCCTGCATGGGATTTATTTCCAATCGGGTTGATTTTTGCCAAAGTCTGATTGCTTTCGTCATTAATCCTCCTTCAATTAAGAATCCATCATGGCCATATAAAGAATCTATTTTTTGAAAATAGGCATTTTCAATGGTTTCCGCCAAATATTCCTGTTCAATTATTGGGAATAAGGCATCTGATTTGATTCCAATTACAAGGGTTTTTGCTTTTATCGTCTTTAAAGCTTCCTTAATCCCTTGGCGATTTCTACCTACATCTTGTGAATCCATCATTTCAGATAATAAATAATAGGAGTAGGCGTTGAATCTCCCGGCCAATTTTTCTCCTTGATATTGCTGATATGAAATGGCTCGAATACCTTTTTGAAGATCATTTTCTTTTCTTGCTTGGGTAATATGATAGGTTTCATAATTTCTATAAGACAGTAATGCCATCGCCCTTGCCGCTTTCATGCCTTCAATGCCTGCCAATTTATCAGTATTTCTCCAGCTAGGGTCTGTTTTTATCGCCATTCTTTGAGATTCATTGAAAGCGACGCCCCAGGGTGAATGAATTGCATTCGTTGCCACTAAGATCAATTCTTCCGGCGTATTAGGTTCCATAATTCCCCATTCCAAAGCATGTTGCCCTCCCATGGATCCACCAATTAAGGTTTGAATTTTTCTGATTCCCAAATGCTTTCGAAGTAAAATAAAACTTTTTACTACGTCTCTATTCGTCAGTTTTGGGAATTGATGAAAATAAGGTTTTTGAGTAGTTGGATTGATGGATAATGGTCCTGTTGACCCATAGTGGGATCCCAAAATATTCGCACAAATGATGAAATGTTTATCCGGATTAAATAATTTATTTTCACCAACTAAAGACTGCCACCAATCTGCCACATCATGGCTACCCGTAAAAGCATGACAAATCCAAATGACATTGTTATTTTTTGAATTCAGGTTGCCATAGGTTTGATAAGTCAATTGTAATTCAGGTAACTCTCCACCTAATTCTAAAGCGAAGGGTTGTTTATAATGAAATACTTGATTTTGCGGTTTCATACAATTTCGTTTATATTTCCTTTCAGGTTTTTCCTGAAGGTAGGAATTAGCACCTTGGTAGACCTTTTGTCTCCGGTTGCCAGAAGTTCATAGAGCCTAATCTCTCCCTTCTTCTGTATAAATCAATTGATTTTTCAATGATTTGAATCGCAAAGATACGGATTATTTATTTTTCATCAAGTATTTTTTATTTTTCTAATTAAGTAGAATCCAAAGGAAGGTAAGTATCGTTTGACGAACAATCCGAAGGCTTCTAAATTGCCACCAATGAAATATTCGTTTTTCTTCGACAGTATCGCACCCATGATTTTTTTGGCTGTATAGTCTACATCTATTCCTTTGGCTTGGTTAGGATCCATTTTTCCATAATTCTCACCTTTTTCGTTCATGGCAGCAATGGATATATTCGTTTTGATATAACCCGGAAGAATGGTTGTTACACGAATGCCGAATTCATATTCTTCGGCTCTAAGTGCATCAAAAAATCCGAAAACTGCATGTTTGGTAGCTCCATAAGCAGCTCTTCTTGGGGTGGAGATTCTTCCCGCCACTGAGGCAATGGGTACAAATTGACCATATCCCTGATTTCTGAAAACAGGAAGCACTGCCTGTACCATGGAAACCAAAGAGAAGAAATTAATTTCAAAAAGATTACGGTATACTTTAAAATCCGTATCGATCACTCTTGATCTTTGGCTAACTCCCGCATTCAAAATAACAATATCCAAGGTTCCAAAATTCTGAATTATTTGATCAACCAAAGTCGAGTGATTTTCTAGGTTCGTTAGGTCAGCAGGTAATACCAGTACCTGATTATTTTTCGTCTGGCATTCTCTGGCAACACGGTTTAATTCTTCTTCTCTTCTAGCTGTGAGTATCAGGTTATGTCCAATTACTGCAAATTGTTTTGCTAGTGCCTCCCCAATTCCCGAGGAGGCTCCTGTTATCCAAATGTTCATCTTATGGTTTTTTCTTCTTTAAAGGAAAGGATAAATACGATTAAAACAAAAATAGCAATATAGGTGGGAAACCACCAGATTTTTGTCCAGTCAAATATATTTTCTCCTATTTCATAGTAGTCAAGGGCTAGTCCGGATAATTTTGATCCAATTCCCATTCCTATCCCATACGTGGCCAAAGTAATTAAACCCTGTGCTGAGCTCTTATAATTTTCACCTGCCTTTTGATCCGTATAGATTTGTCCTGATACAAAAAAGAAATCATAACAGACTCCATGCAAGATAATTCCCAGATATAATAACCATTCGGAGGAGATGCCATCCCCATAGCCAAAGCATAAAAAACGGATTATCCATGCTGATAAGCCAATAATCAACATCTTTTTTACTCCGTATTTGCTAAAAGCAAAAGGGATTAATAACATGAATATAATTTCTGAGGCTTGTCCGAGCGACATTTTATTTTCCACATTCGACATATTCGAAGCTGTTAGAGAGGGGTTTGCAAGGGCAAAATAAAAAGATAGGGGTATGCAAATTAATATCGATGAAATGAAAAATATCGAAAATGAACGATCCTTTAATAATTTTAAGGCATTTAGTCCGAGTATTTCTTGTAAGTCTTTATTTTCGGATTTTTTCGGGGGAGTATCTGGTAAGAAAAAGGCATATATTCCTAAAATTAGTGAGGTAATCATAGAAATGCTGAAGATGGTCACTTCTCCGCCGATATTATAATAGCCAATTAAATTCGTTACCACAATCCAAGAAATGGTTCCAGTTACGCGAATAGCGGGGAATTCTTTGCCAGGATTATCCATTTGTCGCATGGCTATTGAGTTGACAAGAGCTAAATTGGGAGCAAAGGTGATGGTATAAGCTAAAATATACCAAAAGAAGGAATCAGGGTCCTTTACTTGGATTAAAAAATACAGGATTATGGCTGATAATATATTTAAAAATCCTAATACTTTTTGGGCGGCAAAATGTCTGTCGGCTATAAACCCTACAATAAAAGGGGCAATGATACAAGCGATAGAAAAGGTAAGATAAGCCATGCCTACTTGGTCTCCACTCGCGCCAAGTCCGTTTAATAAATATTTACTCATTTGTCCGTACCAAGCACCCCAACTAAAAAACAGTAAGAACATCATGAACATTAATTGTATTCGGATGGAATTTTTCATAAAAAATTGTTTAAAGAGGAAATTTTTAAAAATTAAGAAAAATTTTAAAGATTTGCTAAATTTTTTTTTCAAGAAAAAAGCCTTGATTGGGCATCAATTTTTCTAGATATTACAATTTTTTCGTCTTTTAATTACAAAAACTTAACCTGTTTTTTTAATTTTTCTTATTTTTTTGAATTTATACTTAAAATTTCAACCATAACTTCCTTTTTTTCAGTATTTTAATAATTTGATTATCAATTAAAATCTTCTTTTTTTTGTGTAGATATCTAAAATAAATCATGTCTATAGCAGGTGTTTTCTTAATTTCAGGGGTTCCTACAGGAGAATTTAAGGGTAGCATAGAGTTATTCTTGGCATTATTTATTATTATTTCCTTGATATTATTGGCCATTGGTTTGGTTTTATGGGATAAGCGCAAAACCTGGGTAAAACGATCTCAAATTACTATTGGCAAAATTGTGGAGATTTCTAGGCGATATGCTCGGGATGATCATTCTGGTAGATTTCCGATTTATTTTCCGATCATTTCGTATTATGTCAATGGGAATGAATTTAGAAGAGAAGTTGAGAAAGGGTTTTCAAAAAGAATGGAAGTCGGAGAGGAAATTCAAGTAAGATATACGCCAGAAGATCCATTTCAAGCAAGTTTGAATGAGAACTCTATCCCAATTCAAAACCCTAATATCTTTTTTATCTTAGGGACACTCATGCTGATTGGTGTAATAGCCATGTATTTTTTGGAAAAATAATCTTAAGAAGTCTGATTCATTTTCAAAATAAATTGGTAAATTTCTAGTCTATTTAGGAATTATTTTATGGAAACTTTCGTCAAAGAAAAAACAGAATTTAGAAATTACGACCAAGGAGATATTACTGCGGCTGTCAAAGAGCATTATCGGAAAATGCGCATGAACCAAACCTATGAATATGTTCAAAGGATGAAAAAGAAGTATTTAACCTTTGAGCGTCCGATGGATCTTTGGGATATGATGGACAAGCTAAATGCTTTAATTGATGTGAGTGATCCGGATTTGAATATGCCAAATATCATTCATTTATTGCAATCAGCAGAGGGGATTAGAAAAGATGGGAGACCTGATTGGATGCAATTAGTAGGATTGATTCATGATTTGGGAAAAGCCATGTATTTATTTGGTTCGGATGAAGATGGTACATCACAAGCTGAACAATGGGGTTTGGTAGGAGATGTTTTTGTGGTAGGATGTGCCCTTCCAGATACCTGTGTTTATCCGGAATTCAATGCCCTAAACGCTGATATGAAGAATCAAAAATTCAATACTGAATTGGGAATTTATCAGGAAGGTTGTGGTTTGGATCAGGTTGATTTGGCTTGGGGGCATGATGAATATTTATATCAAGTTTTGATGAATCATCCGGAAAATAAAATTCCAGAGGAAGGAATGGTAATGATCCGTTATCATTCGTTTTATCCTTGGCATACAGGAGGGTCTTACCAGCGTTTAATGACGAAAAAAGACGAGCAATATATGGAATGGATTAAAGACTTCAATCAATATGATCTATATACGAAGTCACCTGAAGTGCCAAATTACGAGGAATTAAAGCCATACTATAAGCCAATAGTAGAAAAATATCTCGGAAAAGGACCTATTTATTGGTAGATTTTACCAACCGTCATCATCCACTTTTGCCTTTGGTTTAGGCGCAGGTTTTTTTGCAGCTTGGGCAGGTTTTGTACTTGGTTTTATGGCTTCAGTAGTGTTGGAGCTTTGATCAATGGTTACGGATTCATTTAGTTCAGCCCTACTAAAAATTCTTGCAACAATTTTCCATTCGTTATTGATTTTTAATAAGGATATTAAATCAATGTACTTAAAAGCTGGAAGGGAAAGCTCAACCACGGCTTGTCCGGAATACCCTGCATAAGAAATTGTTTTAATTATGGCCTCTACGTCAATTCCGCCGTTGGGAGTACTAGAAATAAAATTTTGTACAGGGAAGTTTTGAATGGTGCCATTGCTTAAATTGATTGATTTTAAAATGGCCGTATTATCAAAAACTTGATTAAGAAGGGATTTGTCTCCTTCTTTTAAACCTTTGATATACTGATTTAAGGTAAAACGGATTTCCTCAATATCATTTTGTGCAGAACTATTCAAGTTAGTTAGTAAAACTAAACTGAATATGATTAAGATTTTTTTCATGGTTATTCATTTATTCTACTTCACCCAAAAAATATTCTTTTTTTTCTGGATAGAGTATGGATTTTGCGTATTTTAATTTTGTTAGGGCCGAACCGGCTATATTACCAAGAACAATAATCGAAGAATTATCTTCCTCATTGTGAAGATAATAATTCTTGAAACCATGCCACCATCCACCATGGTAGGTTAACCAAGATTCATTCGGTAATTGTTCTAATCTCCACCCCAATCCATAATTAGATTTTAAAAGTTTTGGGCTAGTATGCTGGGGTTTAAAAGCTTCTTCGAGTGATTTTCTTGAAATGATTTTTCCCGTTAATAAACCTTGATCCCATTTGTACATATCTTCTACCGTCGAATAGATTCCTTTGTCTCCCATTACACCATCTAAGTGATCAAATCCGGCTGAGTACATTCTCCCTCTCCTTAAAATATATCCGCTAGCCGCATTTTCTAATTTTTCAGGTTTTGAAGGATGATAGACAAAACTATTTCTCATATCCAAAGGTTCAAAAATTTCTTTTTGAATATATTCATCAAAAGGTTTTTCGGCCACTTTTTCCACAATATAGGCCAATAAGGCATAATTGGTATTGCAATAATTGAATTTTTTATTGGGTAAATAGGCGATGGGAGGTTTATGTTTGGCAAATAATTCAATTACTCGTTGGTTCGACAAGGGTTGGCGGTGGTCTACTACTTTATCAAAAACATAAATATAATTTGGAAGGCCAGATTGGTGGCTTAATAAACTTCTTAAGGTAATTTGTGGAGAATAGGGAAAATTCGGAATATAGGTCTTTACAGATTCATCCAATTTTAATTTTCCTTGCTCTACCAATTGCAAGACTGCCACCGCGGTAAATTGTTTAGAGATCGAGGCTAATTGGAAGGCTGAATGGAGGTTGAGGCTATCTTTGTTTCTAAAATTGGCCAAACCAAATGATTTTTCGTAAATAATATGACCGTACTGAGAAATTAAGACGTTACCATTGAAACGATAAGTATTTTGTAAATTTGTAAAAAATGAATCTAATTGATTTGATTTAATTTTAGAAATTTCTGGATCGAATTGTCTTTCTAGGCTGTCTAAACGGTTGGTTTCTTCGGAGTCGTCGGTTTCTGTGGAGAAGCTTAAGGCCAGTGCTCCAAAGCTAATGAATAGGATAAGGGAAAAGAGATATTTTTTTAGCATCATTTAATCTCTGATGTATTTATCACATTAAATTACAAAATTCTTTAAATTTATGAAAAAAGCAAGGAATGAATTTTTTAAAAGAAGTTTTTGCTAGTCCTTTTATCTTATTAATCAAACTTTATCGGGGTTTGATTTCCCCTTGGCTTCCTTCAAGTTGCCGGTTTACACCCACTTGTTCAGAATATGGGATTGAAGCATTCCGAAAATATGGACCAATAAAAGGATTGTATTTAACGATTAAAAGGATAGGAAGGTGTCATCCATGGGGTGGGCATGGTCATGATCCGGTACCTTAAAGAGTGAAGAGCGACTGCCGAATCATAGTTCATACACTGCGTTTGCCGGTTCATAGTTCAAAGTTCAAAGTTCTTTTGTTATCTTTGTTCAGTTTTAAAAAATTTACCTAATTATGAAAGTTCTTTCAAGAATTGTCACACTAATTTCTTTTAGTTTTTTTCTTTCATCCTGTTCGGAAAAAAAAGTTTTTACCTTACTGAGTCCGGAGGAATCAGGCATAGATTTTATTAATGAAATTCCGGATTCAAAGGAGCTCAATATTTTTAATTATGAATATGTTTATAATGGGGCAGGGGTAGGAATGGCTGATTTTAATAAGGATGGGTTAAAGGATTTATTTTTTGCTGGGAATTTAGTTCAATCGAAATTATACCTTAACAAAGGTGATTTAAAATTTGAAGATGTTACTGATCAATCCAATATTGAAACAAAAGATCGTTGGTGTTCAGGCGTTACCATTATTGATATTAATCGAGACGGTTTTTTGGATATTTATTTATCGGTTACCATGAAGGAAGATTCTACCGACAGACAAAATTTATTATTGGTGAATCAAGGTCTGAAAGATGGTATACCTTTTTTTAAGGAAATGGGGGAAGAGTACGGGGTAAATGACAATGGCTATTCAGAGCATTCTGCTTTTTTTGATTTTGATAAAGATGGAGATTTAGATTTATATGTACTGACGGATGTGATTGATTCTTCCCCGGTCTATTATAGGGAAAAGGTTTTAGATGGTTCTTATCCAAATAATGATAGGCTTTATCGTTGTGATTGGTCCGATGAATTAGGTCATCCTGTTTATAAAAATATTAGTAAAGAAGCAGGAATTAAATCCGAGGGTTTTGGTCTAGGTATTGCCATTTGTGATATCAATCGCGACAATTGGCCAGATATTTATGTGTCGAATGATTATGTGTCAGATGATTTATTGTATATCAATAATCAAGACGGAACTTTTACCGACCAAGCCAAGAAATACTTTAAGCATACTAGTTTGTCTGCTATGGGGAATGAGATCAATGATATTAATGGGGATGGGCTATTAGACATCATGGTATTGGATATGCTTCCAGAGAATAATGAAAGAAAAAAGCAGTTTTCACCTCCTTTTCAATATAATAATTATTTGAATAGCCAGAAATACAATTATACCCATCAATATATGCGTAATTCCCTTCAGTTGAACCCAGGGATTTATTCTGATTCAATTATGCAGCCTTTTAGTGAGGTAGGTTTATTGGCAGGGATTGCAGAAACAGAGTGGTCATGGTCACCTTCGATATCGGATTTTGATAATGATGGGGATCGGGATATTTTAATAACCAATGGTTTTCCCAAAGATGTTACAGATCGGGATTTCATGATGTTTCATGCTCAATTAAGATCTTTAACCTCGGAAGAAGACATGTTAGAACAGGTTCCGGTAATTAAAGTAAATAATTATGCCTATGAAAATCAAGGTAATCTAAAATTCAAAAATGTATCTAGTCAGTGGGGATTGGATGCTCCAACCTTTTCGAATGGGTCTGCTTATGGGGATTTAGATAATGATGGGGATTTGGATTATGTGGTTTGTAATATCAATCAAGTTTCTTTTGTCTATCGAAATAATACGATTGAGAATAATCCGAAGGAGGCCTCCTATTTAAATATAAAGATTAAGCCTGAAAATGGAGTAGATGTCCAAGGAAGTTTATTGTGTAAAATTGAAGGGGAATATTCTGATGGGACTATATTTTATTATGAATATGGCGGAATTAGGGGTTATATTTCCAATTCTGATCCTGAATGTCATATAGGTTTGGGGAATAAATCGATCAATAAATTACAAATTATTTGGCCGAATGATTCTATGCAGGTTATTTCCAAGCCAGAGAAGAATCAAACGATAGAGGTGAGTAAAAAAGATGCGAAATTAGTTTATATATCTTTAATTGATGAGCCCCAGCCTTTATTTGAAGAATTAAAAGATGAGATTGATGGGATAAAGGAACATCAGGAATATGATTTTGTTGATTTTAATTATCAAAATTGTATCCCCTTTAAATTGTCTGAACAAGGCCCCTTATTTAGCTTAGCGGATATCAATCAAGATGGTTTAATGGATTTCTTTATGGGAGGGCCTAGGAAGTATTCAGGTGTATTTTATTATCAAAACTTGGAAGGGGGTTTTGAGTCTAAGACTTTATTACCTGATTTAAAAATGGATAATAAGGAAGGGGAAGATTTGGGGACAGCCTTTGCTGATTTTGATGGGGATGGTGATTTGGATTTATATATTGCTAGGGGAGGAAATGAATATCTTTCTACTGATACGCTATTAAAGGATGAAGTTTATCAGAATTTGGGAAAGGGTCAATTTAAGAAAATTACTCATGCTTTACCGGAAATTATTCAAAGTAATCGGGTGGTAAGACCGTATGACTTTGATGGTGATGGTGATATGGATTTATTCGTTGGGGGAAGAAATATTCCTTTAAAGTATCCTATGCCGGCATCCTCTTTATTATTCAGGAATATTAGTTCAGGAGGAAAGATTCAGTTTGAGGAGGTGAGTGCTCAGCTTATTCCAGAATTAAAAGAAATAGGTTTGGTAGTAGATGCCGATTGGATTGATATGAATCAAGATGGTTTAAAGGATCTGGTATTGGTAGGAGAATTTATGCCAGTTCAGATTTTTATTTCGAAAGGGGGTAAATTTGAAAAACAAAATACGGGAGAATTAGATAAGGTAAAAGGGCTCTGGCAGAAATTACAATATGCGGATTTAGATAAGGATGGGGACTTGGACTTAATCCTTGGAAACATGGGTAAAAATACTATTATGCGGGCGGCTGAAGCCACCCCAGTAGAGATTATTCATGGTGATTTTGACGGAAATGGAGCCTATGATATTTTTCCTTTTGTGTATTTTAAAAATAATTTGGGAGAATTGAAATCTTATCCTTATCATGGTAAGGATGATGTAAACAAGCAGTTGAATATTACGAGAGATCGGTTTGTTTATTTTACAGATTATGGTAAAATTAGTCAAAATGAATTTTTTACTTCAGAGGAATTAAAAATTGCCAAAAAGGTCTCAATGAATTATAATGCTTCTGCTTGGGTAGAAAACCGAGGTAGAGGTTCTTATAAAATTCATGAATTGCCCG
>CAZXZK010000022.1:23965-25971 GCA_964645295.1 uncultured Cytophagales bacterium
ATGATCAATGGAATTGAGGTAGATGATTTTAATGAAGATGGGCATTTGGATATCTTATTTGCAGGAAATAATTTTGGGAATGATATAAATGCTGGTAGGTTTGACGCTTCAAATGGTGGAATTCTGCTTGGGGATGGAAAAGGGAATTTTAAATACAGAATGCGGTCTGGATTTTCCATGGTGGGGGATGTAAAATCCATGGTCAAGCTGAAAGGTGCTACCGGTAAGAATTTAATTATCGTTGGTCAAAACAAAGGGCCTATCAAAATATTTACTTATTGAGCTGATTGATTAGGAGGGTAAATTGATGTCCGGGGATTTCTTTGTCTTCCAATCTTTTGTTGATTTTATAAGAACCTAATAGAATATCTAAATCACCGTCCAAGTCGATATCTCCAGTTTCTAAGGCAATATATCTTCCAGAAGCTGGCAAATTAAAATTAGAACAAGAGAATTTTAGATTCCCTAGGTTTTCAAAATATAAAAAGCGTTCATTTTCTTTTTGATCTTTTTCAAAATAATAGGCAGCGGAGGCGATGTCTAAATCTCCATCCTGGTCAAAATCTCTTAAAATAGCTTTTCCCATTCCATAAATGGGCAAGAATAATTTTTCCTCAAAGGTTAAATTGCCTAAATTTTCAAAATAATGGATTCCATGGTAATTCTTTTTTGAAAAAGAATAATCGCCATTATCTCCGTTGGAGAGAATAATATCTTCTTTACCATCTTGATTTAAATCAGCCAGTTCTAAATAAGAAGAACCGTATGCCGGATGAAATTCTAGTAAAACTTTTTCTTCAAATTCATGATTTTTATTATTCAAGAATAAATAGACACCCTCCCTGGATTGCGTCATTAATACCATGATATCCAAAAGTGAATCATTATTAAAATCCTTTATAATGATATTTCTTGCACCTGGTTTGGCTTTTAAAAGATGTTTTTCAAAGTTTTTCCCGTCGTACCAAACCAATTGTCCTACCTCAAAACCAAATTCAGCAAGAACAAAATCATCGATTCCATCTTGGTTCAGATCTCCTATTTTAAAATCGGAGGGTCTTCTCAGCGAATCAATTTTAGGGATTAATTGGAACCTATCCTTATTCCACTGATATAAAGCCCCTAAGCGCAATTCATTGGGGTTCATTTTACCAATATTCAATGAGTAATAATGGTCCGTATTTTTTTGAGTTTGAACGATCGGTCCTGGAGAATCGATAAAGGAAATAAATTCCCCTTTTTCATTATACCTTACCCAGTGTTTTGATTCAGAGGCCAGGTAAAAGCCTTTTTTCCCTTTTTCTATCCAAATGGAGGTTGTATTTCCATATAAATCCAATTTACTTGGTTGAATAATGGTTTTAAATAAATCGTTCTTACTGGTATCAATAGGCAGTTTATTTTCTTGCGGAAGACTTTTTGTGGGAGCTTTTGAAAGGATGTAGTTTTTTAATAATTCCCAATCTTCTTCTGAGAGATAAGGTTTATCCGAGTAAATACCATGGTTTAGTTTTTCATTCAGTTCTTCTTGAGAAAAAGAAGCAAGTTTATTGAATAGGTCTACTTGTCCCATCCTTGCTGCCATTTCAGGTAATACGGAATTTTCCCAAATGGATTTTTCTAAAATACCAGGGTCTGGGAAAAGATGACAAGAAGCACAATAAGTGGTAGCCAATTTTTTTCCTCTATCCTCTTTGTTTGTCCCACAGGATAAAATTAAAATTGTTAAAAATACGAGTTGATATATTCGGGTATTACGCTTCATTTTGTTACAAAGATAAGTAAAACCAAAATAGGAATTTCATTCATTTTTATCAAATGGTAAATTACGGAGACAGACTAGCACTGTTAAAATTAAATTAAAATTGTATTTTTCTAATAAATTTAGCATTCAATTTTTTCATTTTTTCGGTAAAAAAATTCATTTTATTTTAAAAAAAATTTATATAAAGAAATACAAAGCGCTTAATGGTATCTATGACAGTTTTAAGGTTTGGAATTTTTAA
>CAZXZK010000023.1:0-24775 GCA_964645295.1 uncultured Cytophagales bacterium
CTTTTGTATTTTTTTCCATCGATTTCGATGAACTTTCTATAGGAGCCAGAGGTTGCTAAGGCTTTATTAGATAAGGAAACAATCCCTTGTAATGCATTTAATTCTCCTCCAAGATTCTCCTCAGGTTTTTCTATCCCAATAGTCCATGCTTTATTTCGGCTATTTCTACCTTTTGCTCGTACCTCACCTCCAACTTCAACCAAATAATTTTTTATACCTTTTTTGTCTAAATAGTCTGAAATTAAATCCACTGTAAATCCTTGTGCCAAAGCGTTGAAATCCAATTCCACTAAGGGATCATCTTTAAAGATCCAGTTTCCTTTTATTGACCAATGATTAAATCCTATTTTATTTTGAAGTTGAGTAATTTCTTCCAAGCTTGGTATGGATGATTCTTTTTTTCTAGCTAATCCCCATCTAGATAGTAAGGGGCCAATAGTGGGGTCAAATAAACCACCACTGATTTCATAATAATAGTTGGAACGAATGAATACTTCTTTAAAATAATCATCTACCAAAATAGAATCAATTGGCTGATTTGCCCGGCTGATGATTGATTCGGGTATCCATAAGGACATACTTGAATCCATATCATGAAAAATCTCAAATATATCCTCTGTAAAATCCTGGTTATTTGAATTTTCATAAATGATGGAAAAGGTAGAACCTTGGGCTTCACCTTGGATTTCCCTAAATTCTCTTTTTTTTGAACAAGATATTAATCCGATAAGACTGATTAATAGGATATATTTTTTAACCACCAAAATCATCAAATGATACGTTTTCATCTGGGATTCCCCAGTCTTCTGCCATTTTTAAGACGGATTTATTCATCATGGGTGGTCCGCAAAAATATAATTCTATATCCTCCGGACTTTCATGTTTTTTCAAATATTCATCTATTACTACATTATGAACGAATCCTTTAAAGCCATCGCCATTCGGATCATTTATATCCTTCTTTACGGTCCAATTATCTTCCGGCAATGGATTATCTAAAGCAATAATGAATTTAAAATTAGGAAATTCTTTTTCTATTTTCTTGAAATCTTCTATATAAAATAATTCTCTTTTGGTTCTTCCCCCATAGAAGAAGGTTACTTTCCTCTTAGTTTTTAAAGTATGGAATAAATGGAATAGGTGGGATCGCATGGGTGCCATGCCTGCTCCTCCTCCGATATACAGCATTTCATTTTCTGTTTCTTTGATGAAAAACTCTCCATAAGGGCCAGAAATGGTCACTTTATCGCCTGGTTTTCTACTGAAGATATAGGAAGAACAAACCCCTGGATTCACTTCCGCCCATCCTTTTTTTGCCATGTCAAAAGGAGGTGTTGCCACACGAATCGTTAATTTAATATTATTCCCTTCGGCGGGATGATTTGCCATGGAATAGGCCCGGAATATTTCCTCATCATTTTTCATTTTTAAATCCCAAAGTTTGAAATTATCCCATTCAGTTTGAAATTTATCAGCTGATTCATGGTGTTCAGGGTGTGCGGTAATATCGATATTCTTATAATCCACCTCGGTTTTTGGCACATCTATTTGGATATATCCGCCAGCCTCAAAATCTAAATTTTCTCCTTCTGGTAATTTTACATGGAATTCTTTAATAAAGGATGCTACATTAAAATTGGATACCACTTCGCATTCCCATTTTTTCACGCCAAATACTTCGTCTGGGATTTGAATTTCCATATCTTCTTTTACCTTCACTTGGCAGGCTAGTCTTCGATGTTCCGAAACTTGCTTACGATTAAGGTGATTGGTTTCTGTTGGTAAAACCTCGCCTCCTCCACTAAAAATCTGACATTTACACATCGCGCAGGTTCCTCCGCCCCCGCAGGCAGAAGGTAAAAATAAATTATTGGCACTTAAAGTATTTAAAAGGGTGTCTCCAGGTGAAACGGTAAGTGCAGCATTTGCATCCCCATTAATAATAATTTTCACATCGCCTTGTGGCAATAATTTTGCTTTTGCCGTTAGGATTAGAAAGACAAAAACAACGATCACCAAGATGAAAACCAACGAACTACTAAGAATAATTGGTAGCATATTTCTTATAATTTAATTCCTGAAAAACTTAAAAATGCAATGGCCATCAACCCAGTGACTATCATGGCCATTCCTAAACCCTGCAGGGCAGGCGGGATTTTAGAATATTGCAAACGCTCTCTGATGGATGCCAATAAAACGATTGCCAAAAAGAACCCTATTCCAGTACCCAAAGAAAAAACAAAGGTTTCAGAGAAATTATATTCTCTTTCTTGCATGAATAGGGAAGCTCCTAATATGGCACAATTCACCGTTATTAAGGGGAGAAATATTCCTAAAGAACTATATAAAGCTGGGGCAAATTTTTCTACAATCATCTCTACTAATTGAACCGCTCCTGCAATAGTTGATATAAAGAGAATAAAGGCCAAGAAGGTCAAATCCACCGTTTCTAAGGAAGGATGAATCCATGCCAAAGCACCATCTTTTAATAGGTAAGTTAAAATAACATAATTTAAGGGTGTCGTTAATACCATGACAAATATTACGGCTAATCCTAAACCAAAGGCAGTTTTTATTTTTTTAGATACTGCCAAATAAGAACACATGCCTAGAAAGAAGGCAAATACCGCATTATCAACAAAAATAGATCTTACAAATAAACTCACTAAATGTTCCATACCTTATGATATATTTTCTAATTTCTTGTTTTTTGATCTTTGTACCCAAATAATAATCCCGATGATATATAATGCAGCAGGAGGTAGCATCATTAATCCATTATTTACATAGCCATGTTCATAAGCCCAATCAGGTATCACTTGAATGCCAAACCACTTGCCAGCACCTAATATTTCTCTAACAGAGGCAACCATTACCAAGATTATTCCATATCCAAATCCATTTCCTAATCCATCCAATAAAGCGGGTAGGGGTTTATTTCCTAAGGCAAAAGCTTCTAGGCGCCCCATTACAATGCAATTCGTAATGATTAAACCCACAAATACAGATAACTTTTTACTAATATCAAATAAATAAGCCTTTAATACCTGATCCACAATCGTAACCAAGGTAGCAACTACAATTAGTTGGACAATGATACGAATCCTGGTAGGGATAGATTTTCTTAGAAAACTAATAATGAGATTGGAAAAACCCGTTACAAACATTACGCCTAAAGACATAATGATGGCTGGTTTTACCTGTACAGTGACGGCCAAGGCCGAACAAATCCCTAAAACCTGAACAGTTATTGGATTATTATCATCCAAAGGGTCCGTAATAATTTTTAAATTTTTATTCCCTGCCATAATTTATTTTTTAATTTTTTGGAAATATGCTAAATACGGTTTCACACAATTTTTGATCATTTCATCTGTTCCAGCCGAGGTAATCGTTCCCCCAGAAATGGCATCTACTCGATTATCCGAAGATAAATCTGATTTTTCTGTTAGCTTCATTACATTCACTGAAACAAATCCACCCTCTCCAGATAAGATTTTTTTATCTTGAAATTGATTTTGAAAAGGTTTCTCTGCAATCTCAGCTCCTAAACCGGGGGTTTCAGATTTATGATCAAAGAAGGCTCCCTTTACTGAATTAAAATCATCCTTGATGGAAATATATCCCCAAATGGGGCCCCATAAACCTACCCCTCTTAAAGGGACAACATAGGCCTTTTCTCCACCCTCTCCGGAGTAGACATACAAAGGTAAATTTCGCTCCCCAGGATCTTTAGATATTTCATTTTTCATATTAATTTTAGAAATATCGATATCCAATTTCTCGCCTTGGTCATTCAAAACCATTTCTTCAATTCTTTCAGAATAAATAGATTCTATTTCCTTTGGATTTTCGGATTCAATTAATACAGATTTGAGGATATTCTTTTTTGTATCCAATGCCAGATTAGATTCTTGCAAAGGTTTCAAGGTTTCGGATGTTAAAACCAAAATGATGGCTGTCAGTACAGATAAGCCAATGGCATAAATAAAGGTATATCGATTATTGTGCATTTTTTAGTCTCTTTTTAATATGTTGTTGAACAGCAATATGGTCAATCAATGGAGCAAATACATTGAATAATAAAATACTTAACATCATTCCTTCTGGATAGGCCGGATTAAAGACTCTTAAAATAACAGTAAATGCGCCAATTAATAATCCATAAATAATTTTACCTTGCGGGGTATGGGCCGCAGAAACAGGGTCAGTGGCCATAAATATTGCCCCAAAGGCATATCCCCCGATCAATAGATGATTCAATGCAGGCATATGCATGGCATGATTTAAATTATCTGTTGGTGCCAAAATATTCATCAATAATCCCATTAAATATCCACCAAGAAAGACAGAAATAATTATTCTTGAACTACCTACACCAGTAAACATTAATACCGCAGCTCCAATCAAAGCGGCCAATACAGATGTTTCACCAATAGATCCTTTTTCAAATCCAAGAAATAAATCTTCCCAGGGTTGAATTTGATGAAAATTTGAATCAAAGGCCACCAAATTTGTTGCACCAGAAAAGGCATCTACCAGCGCATGGCCTTCTTCAGGACTTAAATCAACCCATATTTCACCAGACATATAAGCTGGAAAAGCAAAAAATAAAAATGCTCTGGCCAATAAAGCTGGATTCATGAAATTATATCCTGTTCCTCCAAAGATTTCTTTTCCTAAAACAGTACAAAAAACGGCAGAAAGTGCTACCATCCACAAAGGGATAGTAACAGGTAAGGTCAAAGGAATCAATAATCCAGTTACTAAATAACCCTCACTTAGAGAATGACCTCTTTTTACCGCAAAAATAAATTCTACCCCTAAACCAACGGTATAAGAAACAGCGAGTATTGGGAGAATTTTTTCGGCACCAAAAAGGAGATTCTCACCTAAGCTAGATTCTATTCCATAGGCTAGGTAATGTTGATATCCAGCATTCCAAATACCAAAGATCAAACAGGGAACCAAAGCAAATATGACTGTTACCATGGTTCTTTTTAAATCTACCCCATCTTTAATATGCACCCCTGATTTTGTGGTTTCATTTGGAACAAAAAAGATGGTTTCAAATGATTCAAATACAGGATGATATTTTTCGAGCTTGCCTCCCTTTTCAAATTTTGGTCTTAGGCCATCAAAAATATTTTTTAATAATTTCATATTAGCTTTCTGATTTTAATAAATCCAATCCTTCTCTTATAATTTTTTGAACATCTATTTTCGAGGAACATACAAATTCACAAAGTGCTAAATCTTCCTCAATGACCTCCGTAATTCCCAATGCTTCCATCTTTTCAATATCTTTGGAAAGAATAGCCTTTAATAATTGAACTGGCATAATATTCATCGGTAAAACTTTTTCATATTGTCCGGTCACTACAAAAGGTCTTTGCTCCCCATGGGTATTGGTATCAACTTTGAATTTTTTATTTTTAAATATCCAAGAGAACAAGGTCCTAGAAAGACTTAGTTTTTTGGTGGAAGGTAAAACCCACCCCATAAATTCTTGGTATCTTCCTTCAGGAATAATGGTGATTTGTTTGGTATTGAAAGAAAGATAATCGTTTTCTGAGGAGGATTTTCCAGTTAATACATTTCCTTGAATGTATCGGTTTTCTTCGCCTATGGTATATCTACCATAAATGGATTCAAGGGATTGTCCAATCTTCAATTTTAAATATTCCGGATTATTTACTTGAGAACCCGTAATTGGAATAATTCTCTCTGTATGATATTCTCCTGTTAAAAGAATATTTCCTAGTAAAATGACATTTTGAACATCTACCGTCCAGGCTAATTGTCCGGGCATTACGGGAGAAATATGATGAATTTGTATGCCAACATTCCCCGCTGGATGTGGACCTGAGAATTCATAAATTTCTCCGTAATTAAATAAGGCTTGGGTATCTTTTTTTGCTCCTATATGTAAATTTCCCCCTGCTAATGCATGGATCATTTCGAGTCCTTTGTTAAATGCTTCTTGGTTACCTTGAATTAAATAACTCAGGTCTGGAGCTAGTGGGGAGGTGTCAAAACCGGAAATAAAAATCCCTTTTGGCCTGTCATTTGGATTTGCTATACAGCCAAATGGCCTTTGTTGTATTATCCACCAAAGATTCGTATGTAAAAGATATTTAAGAACATTTTCTTGATCTAATTTTCCTGAAAAATTGCACTTTTCATATACTTGATTTTTGTCGGCTATAATCTTAATTGCCAAAACGATTCTTTTTGGTCCGCGGAAAATCTCCTGTACTATTCCAGAAACGGAAGAAGGAAATTTAATTTCAGGTTGATTTTTATCGAAAAATAAAGCTTGGCCTGCTTTTACTTTATCGCCTTCTTTTACTATTAGCTTTGGATTAATCGATTCAAAATCAGTAGGTTTAAATCCAAATAATTCATCAGGGTCAATTTCGTTGATTTGTTTTTCGGCTTCTCCTAAAAGGTTGAGATTATAACCTTTTTTTAGGCTAATTTTTTTTCCCATTTATAAACTAAGGTTTAGAGATTGTGGGTTTTATAAAATACGTACTTTACAAAGTTATATTTTATCTAAAAATATCAAAATTATAATTATAATTTTTATTCTATTTAATATTTGTAAATTGCAAATAAATGAAAAAATCGCCCCCTTATAAATTGAATTATTTTAATATAAAATTATGAAAATTACCGGCATTATTAGGTTAAAAGCCTTGGTTTTTATATCTATTTTATTTTTGGTATTTCAATCTTGTAATAAGGAGAAATACTTCGAAAATTCTGCTTGGACTCCTTTATTTAATGGAAAAAATTTAGCTGGGTGGAAGCATGTTGGCGAGGGGGAACATTATGTAGAGGATGGTTTGATTAAATCTAAAGGAGGGATGGGTTTATTATATTGGGAAAAGGAAAAATTGGGGAATTGTAGAATTAGGGTGGTCTATAGAATGCGAGATACTTTGGATAATTCGGGTGTTTTTATTCGAATTCCTGTGAAGCCTGTAGAGGCATGGATGCCCATTCATTATGGTTATGAGGTTCAAATTGATAATCATCCAGAAATTTGGGGAGAAGATGAATATCATTATACTGGAACCTTGTATTCGTTAACTAAGCCAAGACTTAAGAATGGAAAACCTGGCCCGGAATGGAACACCTTTATTATAAGTTTAATGGAAGATAAAACAATCGTTGAAGTTAATGGCGATACCATGACTGTCTATAAAGAAGGAGATCGAGTTCCGGAAAGGATATTTGATTTTGAACCAATTCGCTCACCAAGGCCTAATGAGGGCTATATTGGATTACAAAATCATGATGATGAAAATGTTGTTTTTTTTAAAGAAATTTAAATTTAAAAATTAAATTACAATGCCAAATTCTAAATTTACCACTCGGAGAAAATTTATTCAATCTACCTCAAAATTTGCAGCAGTATTCTCCATTTTACCTAGTAATACAATTAGCGGATTAGGTCATATACCCCCTTCTGATAAAGTGCATTTAGCAGCTATTGGATGCGGAGGTGAGGGTGCAGCAGATATTTCCACTTTCATGAAGAGCCCGAAAAAAAATGTTGTCATTTCTCATTTATGTGATGTTGATTTAAGAATGGCTGCGGATATGCGATCTAAATTTTCTAAGGCAAAATTTTATGAAGATTGGAGAGAATTATTTGAAAAAGAAAATAAAAATTTTGATGCAGTAACAGTGGCCATTCCAGATCATAATCATGCAGTAGTTGGTTTAGCTGCGATGCAATTGAAAAAGCACTTATATCTTCAAAAGCCATTAACGCATGATATTTATGAGGCAAGGATTTTAACAGAAGCAGCAGCAAAATATAAAGTTGTAACACAAATGGGAGACCAAGGATCTTCCACTGAAGGTCTTCAAACTTTAAGAGAATGGATAGAGGCAGATTTACTCGGGGATATCCAAAAGGTCTATTGTTGGACGGATCGTCCTGTTTGGCCACAGGGGATTCCATGGCCCAAAGATCGTCCGCCCATTCCAAAAGATTTAAACTGGGACCTATGGTTAGGAACAGCACCAGATACAGATTATATTGATAATTTAGTGCCCTTTAATTGGCGTGGATGGTGGAGATTTGGAACGGGTGCCTTAGGAGACATGGGTTGTCATATAATTGGACCTCCTTTTAAATTATTGAAATTAGGATATCCAAAAGAAGTTTCTGGGTCATCATCAACCATTTATGATGGGGTATTTTCAGAGGCAATTTATCCTGAATCTGGGCCTGTTTCATGTTCTTTAAAATTTAAGTATGATATGCCCAATGGGAAGGAATTAGATTTATATTGGATGGACGGGGGAATTACACCAGAATTTCCTGATGAATTAAAAGATGAAAACATGAATTTAGTATTGGGTGATTGGCCAAGTTTTGGAGATTATGAGGGGGCTACTTTATTTATTGGCACTAAGGAAAAGGCAGCTTGTGGATGGGGAGGCAGAAACCCTGTATTATTGCCTTTGAAGCGAAATGAAGAAATTAATATTCCCCAAAAATACCCTCGAGTGGAAGGTGGAGCGGATGGCCATTATTGGCAATTTATTGATGCTTGTATTGCAGGTTATGGAAATGCAGAATTAAGTTCTCCCTTCGAGGCCTATGCGGGGCCATTAACAGAAACTGTTTTGATGGGGAATCTATTATTAAGAAGTTTTAATATTCGTGAAAAGGAAACGAGAATAGATCCAGTATATGGGAAAATGGATACTTTTAAATTTCCGACAAGGTATAGAAAATTAATTTGGGATGGGGCAAATATGCGGGTAACTAATTTTGAGGAGGCTAATCAATTTGTTAGAAGAGAATATAGAATAGGCTGGTAAAATGAAGAATAAAACCTTAGTATTTTTAATATTATTGATTTGGTTTGTAATTTCCTTTATCACCAATATTTTAGCTCCGATAATGCCAGCGATTATAGATACCTATCATCTTAATTTAACGCTAGCCGGATTTTTACCTTTTTCATTTTTTTTAGCATTTGGGATAATGTCCATCCCCTCTAGCATTATTTTGGAGAAATTTGGTGCAAAAGCTTCCTTGCTTACTGCTTTTTCCATGATATTGCTTGGGTCTTTATTATTTTCTTTATTCCCAATTTATACGAATGCATTAATTTCATTATTTGTCATAGGAATTGGAATGGCCATGTTGCAAGTGGTAATAACTCCGATGATGCGTATTGCTGGTGGTGAGCAAAACTTTGCATTTTATGCGGTAATGTCACAATTAGTTTTTGGATTGGGATCTTTCTTGAGTCCGAAGGTTTATACTTTTTTCGTTTCTGATTCAGGTTTAGGTTTTGAATGGTATCAATTATATTGGTTATTTTCCCTCGTTACATGTTGTATGTTAGTAATTTTTTATTTTAAAACTTTACCTTTAATTCAATTAAAAAGCGAGGAGCGTGCGGGAACTTTAGAGATATATCGAGGTTTGTGGAGGAAAAGAATGGTGAAATTATATTTTTTAGGAATGTTATCTTATGTAGGGATTGAACAAGGAGTATCCAATTGGATTTCAACGTTTTTAGAAAGGGAACATAATTTTAATCCTGAACTTGAGGGAGCAGAGACCATCATGAATTATTGGGGAATGATGTCTGTTGGTGCTTTGGTAGGATTAATATTATTGAGATTAGTTGATCAAAGAGTGGTTTTAAAATATTCGAGTATAGGTACCATTATTACCTTGTTATTGGCTTTATATGGGATAAAAGATCTTGCTTTGATTTGCTTCCCTTTGGTGGGCTTTTTTATATCCTGTATGTATTCAATTGTATTTTCTTTGGCATTGAATTCTACTAAGGAGAACCATGGAGCATTTTCAGGAATTATATGTACAGGAATCTTTGGGGGTAGTTTAATTCCTTTAATAGTGGGGGCTATTGGAGATATTTTTGAATTAAAAATAGGGATGAGTTTTATTCTCATCCCTATTATTTATTTGTTTATTATGTCATTATGGGCAAAGCCTATAATTAATAATCAGAAAATATTTTGATTGATGAATTTAACCGTTTTGGCAGCCATTCTTAATCAAAGATTAATCTTTTTTAAGGTCCTCTTTTTTAGGAGCAACTAAGTCTCCTTCTTCTAAATTTTTTGAAACTAAGGCATAAGGGCCTACAATTACTTCATCTCCTTCTTTAAGTCCTTGGATAATTTGAATATTTTCAAAGTCTGAGATTCCTGTTTTTACGATAACCTTCTTGGCTTTTCCCCCTTCATTAATAAAGACAACTTCATCAATTTCTTCTTTTTTCATGGGTGTATTGGTAGAAACAACTTTGCTCTCTTCTTCTGCTTCTTTTTCATCAGTCTTTTCTTTTTCATTTCGATCCCTGGTTGTTACTGCTCCGATTGGTAAAGTAAGAATCCCTTCGGCAGTTTTTGTTTTAATTTCTACGGAAGCACTCATTCCAGGCTTCAATGGATACGATAATTTTCCTTTAATAAGATCGGCATAAGAACTTCTTAAAACGCGAATTTTAACTTCAAATTCCGTAACCGCATCGGTTGAAATTGCTCCGGTTCCAGTATTATTAGCTGAACTAGCAATTTCATAAACGATTCCTTTAAATTTTCTTTCAGTTTGACTAAAAGCATCTACATCAATGGAAACAGAATCTCCTAATTTAACCCGAGTAATATCGTTTTCATTCACGTTCACCCTTACTTCCATATTATTTAAATTAGCGATTCTCAACATTTCCGTACCAGCCATTTGAGTAGTACCTACCACTCTTTCTCCTAATTCAATATTTAATTGTGAAATAATTCCTGATTGAGGCGCATAGATGGTTGTTTTTGTCAAATTAGTTTTGGCCTCCTTAAGCGCTGCCTCAGAACTTTTTACATTATAAGAAGCGGCGTTAACATTGGCTTTGGCTGATTCTAAGTCTTGCTTGGCCACAGAATAATTAGAAACGATTTGATCAAAGTCAGATTGGGAAATTACTTTTTCAGCATGCAATTTTTTATTTCTGTCGTAGTCAATTTTCGCTTGTTCAAGACGGGCATTTGATTGGGCTAACAAGGCTTTGGATTGTTCATAATTCGCTTTTGTAGAATTTAATTGGGCTTCGGCTCTTGCCAATAAAGATTCATAATTATCTGGACGAATTTTCAATAGTTTCTGGCCAATTTTAACAGAATCTCCCTCGTTAACCAATAATTCAACAATTTCACCTGAAACATCAGGGGCCAATTTAACCTCTACTTCTGGTTGAATTTTTCCAGAGGCTGAAACTACTTCTGTAATGGTAGATTTGGTAACTTTACCTAATACAATTTCTTCTGGTTTCTCCTGACCTATCCAACCTGCTTGTTTCGCAAGGTATAAGATTATAAATAGACCTACTACTGAAGCCACAAGGATAATCCATGTTTTTTTATTTTTCTTGTTTGCCATTTTTGGTAATTTTTAAAAGGTTAAATTTTTTCCTGAATAGAAATCTAAAACTTTCGTTCTAAATACATAATCATATTTCGCTTGAATTAAATTCAGCTTTGCTTTATCTAGATTTGTCTTTTGTAAATTATAACTTACGAAATCAATTGCCCCAACATTATAAGAGGATTCTGCTGCTCGAAAAGCTTCTTGTAAAGAAATGACTTGCGTGTTGACTGCCTCATAATTTTTTGCGGAATTAAACATATTTATATAGGCCTGTTCAATATTTTGTCTTAAAGTTTGGTAAATTTTTTGTGCCTCATTTTCAGCATTAATTTTTTGTAGGTTTGCTTTTCTAATCTGAGTTTTATTATTGCCTTGGGCAAAAATTGGGATTCTAAGGTTCAGAGAAATGACTTTATTATTGGTTTGTTTTAATTGGTCAAAATATCCTATGGTTGATCCTGTGCTATAGACTGGTTGTTGCAATTTTACTGGGAATACATTTCCTAATACTTCCACATTTCCAAAGTCAACACTTTCAATTCCTTCGTAAATACGTTCTTTTAGGGCATTCGATTGATTGGCCGACCAGGAGGAACCGAGTGATAGGGTTGGTAAAATTAAAGATTTTGCTACTTGATAATTTTTTTCAGCCCCAATGACTCTGAATTTGGCGGATTGAATATTAGGCTGAGAGGCTAGAGCTGCTTGGAAAACTTCTTCTAATTTGTTTTCGTAGGCAGATGAATTGGGTACGGGCACATTCATTCTTTCCAATTTTATATCTTGAATGGATGGCTCGTTTAATAATTGAATAAAGGTTAATTTATTTAAGTCTAAAGTCCCTTTGAAATTAATAACATTGGAAAATTCTGAAGCTAATTGGGCTTTTAATTCCAATAGATTGGTATTTGGTAAGGTGCCTGCATCTACTAATTTTTGCGTTCTTTCAATTTGTAATTGGGTGATTTGAGTTTGAGCTTCAGCAACTGCCAATTGGTCTTCAGCATTTAAAATATTTAAATATGCCAAAGCAACTTGCAAACCAATAGTATTTTTAACATCCTCTAGGTCTTTTTCTGAGGCTTTTAAATTATACTCTGCGGCTGATTTACTATTCTTTAAATTACCTCCATTAAATAGCAAAATATTGGCGGATAAATTTAAATTATTATAGTTAATATTTCTTGGGTCATAGGTATTGGTAAATGGGTTAAGGGAACGCCCGAACGAACCTGCCTCATTTATATTTCCATTGATATTTGGTAAAAAATTATTTTTAGCTTGTTTTAAATCTAGTTCCGAATTTTCTAGATTTATTTGAGAGGTTTTAATAGTTAAATTATTTTGATAGGCAATATCGACCGCCTCAATTAGATTCAAGGTCCTAATTTTTCCATTTCCTTGAACGGCGGATTGTCCGAATACCCCGAAATTACCTACAAGATAGGTTAGTAAAATTAACTTTTTCATAAAAAAATACTTTTCTTCAACTTAACTATTCAACAAAATTAATTAAAATACGCTGGCTCCCTTGTAATTTTGGATAAGTGGTTAATTAAAAGTTTAAAAGTTTTTTTATCTTTATGTACCTATTAAAAATCTATGAAAAATAAAATTGCCATTAACTTATTGTTATTTGGCTCAGACATGAATGAGTCTGTACTGAATCAATTAGATTCCATTAAGTTGCTTGGCTATCAAGGAGTGGAAATTCCAATATTTGTAGAGGATATTTCTTTATTCCAACCTTGGAAAGAAAAATTGGATAATTTAGGCCTTCAAGCCTTTGCTTGTACGTTTACCAGTAGTAGTCAAAATTTAATAAGTCCAGATCAAGAAATTCGTCAGAAAGGATTGGATTTTTTAAAAAAAGCCATTGATATTGCAGCCTATTTAAATTCACCATTTTTGTCGGGGCCTTTCCATTCTGCTATATCAGAATTTTCGGGAAAGCCTGCGAGCCAGCAGGAAAGACAATGGGCCATTGAAAATTTAAGAGAATTAGCTGAATATGCTAAAGAAAAAAATATTGTTTTAGGAATAGAATACCTGAATCGATTTGAATCTTATTTGGTTTCCTGCGCTGATGAACTTTATTCTTTGGTTAAAGAAATTAATCATCCGAATGCAAAAATCATGTTTGATACCTTTCATGCGAATATTGAGGAAAGGAATACCGCAGAAGCCATTGAGCGGATTCAAGATGAGATGCCTCATATTCAATTTTCTGAGTCAACAAGGGGGATTATAGGAGAAGGACAAGTTGATTTTGATTCGGTGCTTAGTTCTTTAAGAAGGATTAACTATCAAGGTTGGATTGTAATTGAAGCCTTTAGCACTAAACTAGTTGCAGCGAAAATTTGGAGGAAGATGTTTTCGTCTGAAAAGGAATTAATGGAAAAGAGCCTAAATTTTTTAAAAAATAAAATGAATAATTAACTATGAAGAAATTAAATGTTGCCATTGTAGGATTAGGTTTTGGGGCGGAGTTTATCCCCATTTATTTAAAACATCCTTGGGCAAATATGTATGCGATTTGCCAGAGAAATGAAGAGAAATTAAATGCCATTGGAGATGCATTCAATATTGAAAAAAGGTATTCCAATTTTGATGATTTGATACAGGATTCAGAAATTGATGTTGTGCATATTAATTCGCCAATTCATTTGCATGCAGAACAAAGTTTAAAGGCTTTATTAGCAGGGAAGCATGTGGCATGTACGGTACCAATGGCCACCACTGTGGAAGAATGTAAAGCGATTGTAGCTGCTGCTAAAAAAATGAATAAAAAATACATGATGATGGAAACGGTGGTTTATTCGCGAGAGTTTTTATTCATGAAAGAATTATATGAAAAGGGAGAGCTAGGGAAAGTACAGTTCCTGAAGGCTTCTCACCAGCAGGATATGGATGGCTGGCCAGATTATTGGCCTGGATTACCGCCGATGCATTATGCAACCCATTGTGTTGGTCCGGTGGCAGGATTATTAAAATTAGATGCGGAATATGTTTCCTGTTTTGGTTCGGGAACGATCAGAGAAGATTTAATTAAACATTATAATTCTCCATTTGCTGTAGAATCTGCGCATATAAAGTTCAAAGATTCTGATTTAAGTGGCTATGTTTATCGTTCATTATTCGATACGGCCAGACAATACCGTGAAAGTTTTGAAGTTTATGGGTCGAAGAAATCCGTTGAGTGGCCTTTGGTTGAAGGGGAGGATTTAGTGGTTCATACAGCCAAAAAACCTGAACATGAGATTCCAGAGAAGGTAATTTGTCCGGACTTTGCCCATTATCTACCTGAGGAAATACAATCGTTTACTACTCAAGGGGTTTATGATCAGGAGGAAAATCAACATTTATCCTTTACCCAGGGATCTGGGCATGGAGGGTCTCATCCTCATTTAGTCCATGAATTTCTTTCTGCTCTAATAGAAGATCGGGATTCCTTCCCCAATGCTGCTCAATCGGCAAATTGGACTTGCGTTGGAATTTTAGCTCATGAATCTGCTATGCAAGGGGGTAAATTAATGAAATTACCAGATTTTGAATAAGGAAGAGGGAATTAAAAATTAGGAATTAAACTTATAACTCAATTAAGAATTAATAATGAAAAAATTTATTGGATTATTTTTGATTTTATTGGTCTCGGTCAGTGTATTTGGTCAGAGACGATTAGAATTATTGTTTTTAGGGGATAATGGGCATCACCAGCCCTTCAACCGTTACCCTGCCTTACAAAAATATCTTGGAGCGAAAGGCTTGAATCTTACCTATGTTTCTAGTTTAGAGAAAATTACGCCAGCGTATTTGGCTAAATTCGATGCATTGGTTTTATATGCCAATCATGATTCTATTGGGAAGGCCCAAGAAACAGCAATTTTAGAATATGTAAAAAATGGCGGAGGATTTGTGCCTATACATTGTGCTTCTTATTGTTTTAGAAATTCAAAAGAATTGGTAAAATTAATGGGAGGACAGTTTTGGACTCATACCATGGATTCAATACACACGGTGAATACCTTGCCAAATCATGAAATTTTAAAGGATTATCAAGAGATAAAAACAGTTGATGAAACCTATATGCATACGAAATTGCAAAAGGATAATATTGTTTTGCAAACCAGGAAATTGGGGAAGGATCAGTTGAATCTCAAGCCAGGACAAACCGAGGAGCCATATACTTGGATTAGAAATTATGGAAAGGGAAGGGTATTTTATACGGCATATGGACATGATGAGAGAACTTGGGAAGATCTAGGGTTTTTAAATTTAGTTACCAAGGGGATTCTTTGGGCTGTAGGGGAGCAGAAGCAAGATATTCTTGCCAAACTGGATTTACCAAGTCTTCATTATAGAAAAGCAAAATTGCCCAATTATGAAAAAAGGGAAAATGCTATGTGGCAACAAATCCCTTTGAGCCCGGAGGAGTCCATGAAATTTATTCAGGTTCCAGTTGATTTTAATCTTTCCTTGTTTGCTTCTGAGCCAGATGTTATGCACCCAATTGCGATGACATGGGATCATAGAGGAAGAATGTATGTATTAATTACGAAGGACTATCCAAATGAAAGAAAGGAGTCTGGAGGTTCTGATTATATCTTAATATGTGAGGATACAGACAAAGATGGGAAAGCGGATAAATTTACCAAATTTGCTGAGGGTTTAAGTATACCGACCTCTTTGGTTTTTACCAATGGGGGATTAGTCGTTTCCCAAGCTCCAGACATGTTGTTTTTAAAGGATACTGACGGAGATGATAAGGCTGATATAAAGAAAGTAATCTTCTCTGGATTTGGAACTTTTGATACACATGCTGGGCCATCCAATTTACATTATGGATTTGATAATTGGATATATGGGTCAGTGGGATATTCAGGTTTTAAAGGAACAGTAGGTGGGCAGGATTTTAATTTTGGACAAGCTTTATTTCGTTTCAAAGCGGATGGTTCGAAAATGGAACATTTGACAACAACTTCCAATAATACTTGGGGATTAGATTTAAATGAAGCAGGGACTTTATTTGCCTCTACAGCGAATAATGCGCATGGTTGGTATATGGCCATCCCACATAGGAATATTCCGAATGCGCCAAGGACGATCAATGGTTCAAAAAATACCGATACACACAAGGATATGCGTACGATAACAGGAAAAATTCGTCAGGTAGATGTATTTGGTGGATATACAGCAGCATCCGGACATAATTTTTATTCTGCGCGTTCTTTTCCTAAAGAATATTGGAATCAAATTGCTTTTGTTTCAGAGCCAACTGGCCATGTAGTTCATCAAAATCATCAGATAAAATCAGGCTCAGATTATAATGATCAAGAAGCCTTTAATTTATTGGCTGGAGCGGATGAATGGGTATCTCCTGTATATGCTCAGGTGGGGCCGGATGGCGCGGTTTGGGTAGCGGATTGGTATAGTTTTATTATTCAGCATAATCCGACACCTGTAGGGTTTGAAAATGGCGGTGGAAATGCTTACGATACGGATTTAAGAGATTATACGCACGGTAGAATTTATCGAGTGGGATATAATGGAGCTCCAGAATACAATGAACCTAAATTAAGTCCTGATGATTGGAGAGAAAATATTCGTCAATTAACGAATTCAAATTTATTTTGGAGATTGGCAGCGCAGCGATTATTAGTCGAAAATCCAAATCCTGCAATGGTAGGGGAATTAGTCAAATTAATCAAGGATCAATCTATTGATGAAATTGGTTTGAATCCGGGTGCTATTCATGCCATTTGGACATTAGAGGGAGCAGGTTTATTGCAAAGTGAAGAAGTGATTCAGGCGATGATTGGGGCCTTACATCATCCTTCTTCTGCGGTAAGAATGAATGCCATGCGTGCTGCTCCTAAAACAAATCATGCTGGAATGGAGATACTGAAAGCAGGATTGTTGGAAGATGAGGATTTGGAGGTTCAATTAGCGGCTATTAATGCTTTGGTGGAAATTCCCAATAAGGATTCAAAGATTCATCAAGCTCTAATGACTAAAATAGCGAAGGAGCAATTGAATAAGGATCGTTGGATTCCGGAGGCCTTGGCTGCTTATGTACTTCAATTGGAGGGTACAGATTTAAATCAATTTATTTCTCAGGCCTCAAATGAAAAATTAATTGTTTCAGGGGATGTATTAGGAAGAGATTTAAATAATCCGAAGACGAATATTCAAACGAATGGATTGGACTTAGTTGTTGAGGAACTGATCATAGATAAAGGTACATTTAAATATCAGGAAGGATCTGGCTTTTCAATAAAAGTGAAAAATATTGGCGATTTAGCATTGCCGAAGGATGTTGAATTACCCTTGCATATAACTATCACAGGGGCTGGAAGGAAATTGGATATTGACTCCTATACCTTTAAAGATGGTTTAGCACCAGGAGAATCAGGTTTAGTATTAAAAAATACCAATGGGCCTTGGTCTGGGAATTTTGGATGGACGCCAGAGGAGGAAGGAGACTATATAATGGAGATTAAATTGAATCATGATAATAAATTATCTGCAGAGAATTTATCGAATAATATTTTCAGACAAAAATTTGAAATTAGAAATACGAAGTCATTAAATCAGGTAATTTTGGAGAGAATAGGAAGAAATATGGGTTTAACGATGGGGGCTCATGAAATTGTCGAATTTTTATCCTTCCAAGAGGTAAATACCTTAGCTTTTGGTTCGCTATTAAAAGGGATTAATAGAACCTGGAATACGAAAAAAGAATTAGATTTATTAGAAGGTGATGGGGCAAAATTACTCGAACTATTTGGTAATTCTCCTGCTGAATTTAAGGGTGACATAGAAATTTTGGCAGAGAATTTTAAGGTTGATTTACCAAATGATTCCAATCAAGAGGTAGTGAAAATTCTTATAAAAACAGTAAAAGAAGCCATGCAATTTGATTTAAAATCTTTCACGGTTCCAGCAGGGGCATTGGTTGAATTGACTTTAGAGAATGTGGATGCTATGCAACATAATTTAGTGATAGGACAAATGGGTTCAAAAGAAATTATTGGAGCAGCGGCGGACAAGATGATTACTCAATCAGATGCAGCAGATAAAAATTATGTACCTAATATACCAGAGGTAATTGCTTCCACACCCATGGTGAATCCGGAAAATAAGGTGAGGATTAAATTTACAGCTCCTGATAAACAGGGGGATTACCCTTATGTCTGTACTTTCCCAGGCCATTGGAGTATTATGAATGGAATAATGACAGTAAAATAAAACTGATAAATGAGAAATATCGATCCAAGATTTCAATTTGAGGAAGCTAAAAATTCTACAAGGAGACAATTTTTAGAAACTTTAGGTTTCGGTCTTGGATCAATTGCTCTAGGAGGTTTATTAGGTTCATGTGGAAAAGATTCATCCGGTAATTTAGAGGCTTTTTCACGGATATCTCCCAAATTAGGGAAGGCTAAATCTGTTATATTTATGCACATGGCAGGTGCTCCTTCTCAGTTGGAATTATTTGATTACAAACCTATTTTAAATAAATATGATGGTACTGCTTGTCCGGAGGAATTATTAGAGGGAAAAAAATTTGCCTTTATTCAAGGGATACCTAAACTCTTAGGAGGTAAAGCCAATTTTAAGCAGCATGGTCAGGCGGGGCATTGGATTTCGGATTATTTACCACATTTATCGACTATTTCAGATAAAATATCTTTTTTAAAAGGATTGCATACGGATCAATTTAATCATGCCCCTGCCCAATTAATGATGCATACGGGTTCTGCGAGATTAGGAAGACCAAGCTTAGGTTCTTGGGTCAGTTATGGGCTAGGAACCTTAAATCAAAATTTACCTTCTTATGTAGTATTAGCTTCAGGAGGGAATAATCCTGATGCTGGAAAATCAGCCTGGGGGAGTGGTTTTTTACCCTCCATCTATCAAGGGGTTCAGTGCCGATCTCATGGGGAACCGGTATTATTCATCGACAATCCAAAGGGGATGCCTAGGGAGTTGCGAGGTGAAACAATTTCCACCATTAATCTTCATAATAAAGAATTATTTAAAAGGATTCAAGATCCGGAAATTTTAACCAGGATTGACCAATACGAATTGGCCTATAAAATGCAAATTTCTGTACCTGAGGTGATGAATATTCAAGATGAGCCAGAGGATATTCATGAATTATATGGAACTTCTCCAGGTAAGGAATCTTTTGCCAATAATTGTTTATTAGCTAGAAAATTGGTTGAGAACGGTGTCCGTTTTGTTCAATTATTTGATTGGGGATGGGATTCCCATGGGACCAGTGCAGATGGTTCTATTGATATTGGATTAAAGGAAAAATGTAAGCAGGTGGACCGTGCTTCAACAGCTTTAATTTTAGATTTAGAACGAAGAGGTTTACTAGAGGAGACCTTGGTTATTTGGGGAGGAGAATTTGGAAGGACTCCGATGCAGGAGAATCGGGATGGAGTTCAATTGCCCTTTTATGGGAGGGACCATCATACCGATGCGTTTACTATGTGGATGGCAGGCGGAGGAATTAAACCTGGTTTTAGTTTAGGTGAAACAGATGAACTAGGATATTCTGTTATTAATGGCAAAACTTCCATTTATGATTTTCAGGCAACGGTATTGGCTTGTTTGGGTTTTGACCATGAAGAATTTACCTATCCATTTCAAGGTAGGAATTTTAGGTTGACAGATGTTTTTGGTAAAATTATAGATCCCATTATAGGTTAATGATGCGCTATTTTTCCATTTTATTTATCGTTTTAGTATTTCAAGCTTGTCAGTTTAGTGCTAAGGAGATTGATTATAATGTGGATGTAAAGCCTATTTTGAATAAAAATTGTATTTCTTGCCACGGGGGTGTAAAAAAGCAAGGCGGCTTTAGTATTTTATTTAAGGAGGAGGCATTTGCTAAAACAAAATCAGGTTCCCCAGCAATTATCCCTTTTGAGCCAGAAAAATCTAGTTTTATTCAACGTTTAACATCCAAAGATGAGGAGGAAAGGATGCCTTATCATGCAGAGCCATTAAGGAAAGAAGATATTGAAATTCTTACGGAATGGGTAAAACAAGGTGCTAAATGGGGAGACCATTGGGCTTATCAGGAATTAAAGGAACCCCAAGTACCAGCATCCTTTTGGTGGAAATTAAAGAAATCTATCAGTTTTTTGAATGTTTGGGAAAAAAATGAAATGGATCTTTTCGTGAGAGAAAAACAAAAAGAAAAAGGGTTAAAAAGTAATGATCAAGAAGAAAATAATAAATTAATTCGTCGACTGTATTTAGATATCATTGGAATGTCTCCTCAGGGGATGGATTATGTTGATTTAAATCAGGAGACCTATTCTAAATTAGTTGACTCCCTTTTATCTTCTCCTAAATTTGGAGAAAAATGGGCCAGCATGTGGCTAGATTTGGCGCGATATTCAGACACTAAGGGTTATGAAAAAGATGAAAAACGCACGATTTGGAAATACCGAGATTATGTCATTCAATCATTTAATGAGGATAAGCCTTATGATCAATTTATTCGGGAACAATTAGCGGGAGATTTGCTAGATAATCCTGATCAAGAAACCTATATTGCTACTGCTTTTCATAGAAATACAGCGAATAATGACGAAGGGGGAACAGAAGATGAAGAATTTAGAACCGCTGCAATTTTAGACAGAGTCAATACCACTTGGGAGGCAATTCAAGGAACTAGTTTCAACTGTGTGCAATGTCATTCTCATCCATACGATCCTATTAAACATGAAGAATATTATCAATTCATGGCTTATTTTAATAATACCATGGATGAAGATACCCCTGATGATGCTCCTTTTTATCGTCATTTCAATAAGGCCCAAGAAGGCAAATTGGATTCTATTTTAAATTTTATTTCGGATAAAAAAATTAAAGGAAATTGGAGTAGATTTATTCGTTTTTTAGAGCCAAAAATCTTGCCACATGATGCAGAATTTATTGATAATGGAGCCTTGCAAGATTCGAAATATTTAACTATTCGAAATACCGGAGGTGCCAATTTTAAGCAAATAGATTTCACAGGTAGTGGAAAAATACTCATTGCTTATGGTAATGGAAATAAAAGTCCTTCTCAGGTAAAATTAAGGGAAGGAGGACCCAGAGGGAATATTGTTTTTCAATTTAATTTAATGCCAACAAAGTCTTGGGGTTGGACAAATTCCTGGGAGTATGCTATTATTTCTATACCCAAATGGGTAGGGAAAAAGGATCTTTATTGGGAGTTTTCAAATTCTAATTTGCCAAAGAATCAGAAATTAGTATTAATGGGTTATTGGATGCCTATTCCTTTGGAACCAGAGGAGGGTAATTTTCAATTAGAAGAGAATTTAGTCGAATTTATTAAAACTCAGGCAGCATACACCACCCCTGTATTGTTAGAAAATTCTTCTTCCTATCAAAGAGAAACCCATTTATTTGAAAGAGGGTCTTGGTTAAGCCCTGGAAAGGTTGTTAAGCCAGGCATACCCCGCTTATTTCAAGCCAATAAATCGATTACTAATCGATTAGAATTGGCCAATTGGATGACAAGTAAAAAAAACCCATTAATTGCCCGGGTTTATGTAAATAGAATTTGGGAACAATTATTTGGAATAGGCATTGTAGAAACTTTAGAGGATTTTGGTAGCCAAGGATTAGCTCCTGTTAATCAAGAATTATTAGATTATTTAGCTTTTCGTTTTCAAACTGATTTCAATTTTTCTACGAAAAAATTGATCAGTTATATAGTCAGTTCAGCTACTTATCAGCAAAGTTCGGTTGTGCAAAAATCTAATTTTGAAAAAGATTCGGATAATCTTTATTTATCAAGTTTTCCTCATATACGTTTAAGTCCGGAACAACTTCGGGATCAAGGATTATATTGGTCGGGCTTATTATCCAATAAATTATTTGGGCCAAGTGTGATGCCCTATCAGCCAGAGGGAATTTGGAATCAGCCTTATTCAGGAATGAAATGGGTGATATCCGAGGGAGAGGATCAATTTAGAAGAGCAATATATACCTTTTGGAGAAGGTCTAGCCCTTACCCAACCATGATAAATTTTGATGCTGGCATGCGAGAAATTTGTTTGTCTAGGAGAATTCGAACAAATACACCCCTTCAGGCTTTAAATACCTTAAATGATCCGGTTTTTTTACAAATTGCAGAAACTATATCAAAAGATTATATCGGGAATAAGGATTATTTACAAGAACTTCATTGGAAGTTTTTTGGTGAACCCATGTTGGATATAAATTTAAAAGCCTATCAGGAACTAGAAAATAAGGCATTAAGGTATTATAAGGGGCATTCTAAAGAGGCAGAAGAGCTAGTTAGAAGTTGTTTAGATAATAGTACTAATAAAAATTTAATAGAAATTGCGAGTAAAACAATCGTCATAAATTCATTATTAAACATAGACGAAGTTTTAAACAAACCTTAAATTGTAATTTTATGAAAAAGAATCGTCGAAATTTTTTAAAAACTAGTTCAGCTTTTTTAGGAACCGGCTTTTTATTATCGAATAGTAAAAAAAGGTTATTCAATGAACCTACTATACTTGGTCATCATCACCACCAATATAAAGTTATTCCGAATTGGGGGATTTTGGATTCAGGAAAAAATCCAGTAAATGATTGCCATGAATTAGTAGAAGATGCTAAAGGAAGAATCATCTTGTTGACGAATGAAACAAAGAATAATGTAATTATTTACGATAAATCAGGAAAACTTTTAGAAACTTGGGGGAATTCTTATCCGGGTGCCCATGGTTTAACGATTAGTAATGAAGGGGAAGAGCAGTTTTTATTTATTGCAGATAATAATCGCCACCAAGTTATAAAAACGGATTTGAAAGGAAATGAAATTTTAAAGTTGGAGTATCCGAAAGAGACAGGTGAATATGATTTTCCGAGTCAGTTTGTTCCAACAGAAACAGCGGTAAATCCAGTTAACGGAGATATTTATGTAGCAGATGGTTATGGAATGAATTTTATTATGCAGTATGACTCAAAAGGTAATTATATACGTCACTGGGGAGGAAGAGCTAAAGGAGGTTATGAAGATGAAAAATTTGATACTTGCCATGGCGTTTTAGTGGATACCAGAGACCCTGATAATCTTACTTTATTAATCACAGATAGGGTAAATCAATCCTTAAAAAGATTTACTTTGGATGGCAAGTTTATTGAGAGGTATCATTATCCTGGCTCTTATATTTGTAGACCCGTATTACATGGTGAAAATATCATTGCGGCTTGTTATAAAAGTTATGACAGAAATTGGAATGGTTCAGGTTTTGTACAAATAATTGGAAAAGATATGAAAGTATTATCTACTGTAGGAGGAAGTGAGCCAATTTATAATAATGGGGTATTGGAAAAGCAGTACAAAACAGATGAAAGCGGCACCTTTATTCATCCCCATGATGTTTATGGAGATTCAGATGATAATTTATATGTGGCTCAATGGAATTCAAATAAGACCTATCCTGTTAAATTAGAAAGAGTTGGTTAAAAGAAATTTAGAAATAGAATGTTAGAAGTTTGGGCTCAATTTTTTGGGAGGTTTCACCCACTTGTGGTGCATTTACCTATCGGAATTTTAATTTTTGGAGGAATTATTCATTGGTTTTATATCAAAGAAAAACCTAAAAAGCAGAATTCTTTGATTAAACTTACCTTATTGTGGACTTTCATAACATCTACTTTTTCCTGTGCATTAGGTTATTTACTTTCACTCTCTGGAGAATATGATGAGACCATGCTTGAACAACATCAAAATATGGGATTAATTCTTGCCATTGGTTCAGGAGTTGTTTATGCCATGATTCAAACTCCATATGTAAAGAATTTTATTGATGGAATCATTCGTTGGGTTTACCTTGCTTTCATTCTATTAATAGCAATTACAGGTCATTTAGGAGGAAATCTTACTCATGGGGAGGGTTATCTTACTCAATTTACCCCTCCTCCTTTTCGTTATTGGATGGGAATGGATACCTTAGATTTCTTAAGTGGGGAAGAAAGAAAATTCGATATTTCAAAAGCCATTATTTATGAAGATATTATTGAGCCTGTGCTAAAACAGAAATGTTGGTCATGTCATAATGATAAAAAACAAAAAGGAAATCTACGAATGGATCAATTTGAACTACTGATGAAAGGTGGAAAAAATGGTCCGATAATTGTTCAAGGAAATGCCTCTAATAGTGAAATAATCAACCGAGTAACTTTGGAGGAAAGTCATGATAAACACATGCCTCCAAAGGGTAAATTAGGATTAACTAGCTCGGAGATAAAATTAATGGAATGGTGGATCAATGATGGGGCAAAAAAAGACTTAAAATATAC
>CAZXZK010000023.1:24786-25858 GCA_964645295.1 uncultured Cytophagales bacterium
TATTTGACGTCTTTATCATTTGAGGAAAAGCCGCTATTTTCTCCAATAATTTTAGAGGAAATAGAACCATTAAAGGAAAATATTCTGACAAAATACCGTTCATTGGGCATTTTATTAAATCCTTTATCTCAGGAAAACAATCATTTAGATTTTAATGCTGTCAATTACCTTAATTTAAATAACCAAGATTTATCCGAAATTGAAGAACTATCCAACCATTTAGTTTATTTAAAGATTGCACGGACATCGATTAATGATTCAGCAGGGATTTATATTGCCAAATTAAAAAATTTAATTAAACTTGATGTTTCTGGCAATCAATTAGGTGATGATTTTGTAAATCAAATTTCAGGATTAGAAAATTTGGAAGTTTTAAACTTATACGGTACTCAAGTATCTGACCAGTCGCTTCAATCCTTCGGAAAACTTATTAATTTGAAAAAACTATTTTTATACCAAACAAAGGTCAGCGAAGGTGGTCTAAAGGAGTTAAAAAGCATAAATCCTTTTTTAGAAGTCAATAATGGTATGATTAGTGAACTATTCATAGAGAAAGATTCCCTATAATTTTATTACTTTTGTTTATGAACTTGATTTTATTAATCTTCAGTTTGTTGCAATGGTTAATTACACCTATGAAAGGGGATGAAAAGATATTGTTGTCAGTGGGGTCTTATACAACCTCAAACCAAGGGGGAATAAAAATTATTGAATTAAACTTAAAGACAAAGAAGTATCAAGAATTGTATACAATCAATCAAAAAAATGCCTCTTTTCAAGCATTTTCGCAGGATAACCGATTAATGTATTCCGTCACCGAGATGGGAAATCACTCGAGTTTAGTAGCCTACCAGCTGGATAAGTCTGGGAGATATCAAAAATTAAATGAATTACCCACGATTGGGCAAGATCCTTGCCATGTGGCAATTGGGCCTAAGGGGATGGTATATACCGCCAATTATTCAGGAGGGAATGTATCAGTATTTTCAACCTATCAGGGTAAATTAATGGAGATGAAACAATTTATTCAATATCAAGGGAACTCCATCAATTTAGAAAGACAAGAGTCCTC
>CAZXZK010000024.1:0-4399 GCA_964645295.1 uncultured Cytophagales bacterium
TACCTTATTGGCTTTTTCAGAGGGTAGAGTTAATTCTTCCTCCGATTTTGGGAATGTTGATATTGTTCTAAAAACCTCTAAAAATCAAGGTAAAACTTGGTCCACCCTAAAAATTTTAGTTGATAATGATAGCCTCCAGGCTGGAAATTGTACCCCTGTACTGGATATATTCGATCCAAAATATCCTAATGGACGTATCTTCCTATTCTACAATACCGGAAATACCTCTGAACATAGCATTAAGCAGGGAAAGGGACTGCGTGAGGTTTGGTTTATAAGTTCTGATGATGGGGGAAGTTCTTGGTCTTCTCCTGAAAATATCACTTCCCAGGTACACCTGCCCAATTATCCTTTAAAAAATTATCAAAACAAAGAGGATTGGCGTTGGTATGCCAATGCCCCCGGACATGCCCTTCAAATGCGTTTTGGAAAATATAAAGGCAGAATCATTGTTCCTGCCAACCATTCGTTTGGAGCGCCCCAAACTCATCATCAAGATTATCGAGCTCATATATTCTATACAAATGACCATGGTAAATCCTTTCATTTAGGGGATACCATTTCCCTCCCTGGTAGTAACGAAGCCATTGCCGCCCAAGGAAAATCTGGAGAATTGATCCTCAATATGCGTGATCAGACAGGTTTATCAAAAAGAAGATTTGTTGCTCTTTCCTCCACGGGTGGGGAAAGTTGGGATTCTCAAATAATCGATTATAACCTAATTGACCCCGTTTGTCAGGGTTCTATCCTGAGCTTTTTCAATAAAAAAGGAAAAATTCAATACATCATCTTTTCCAATAATCGTTCTGAAAATAGAAGAGATAATTTAGGAATTTTTATTGATAAAAAATGGGTCTTAGTAGATAAAGCTCCCAATGAGGAATTGTCGAAAAAATCCTGGACAGCCTATTCAGACCTAGTACAAATTGATTTTAAAACCATTGGAATTTTATATGAAAAGGAGAAATATTCAAAAATCGTTTTCAAATTAATTCCAATTGATTAAATTAGTATGTAAGCATACTATTATATGGGATATTTAGAACAAATCTTTTTTGCCCTTGCTTTAGCAGGTTTTGGTTGGTTAATTTTCCAACGCTTTCAAGGTATTGTCTCTACCATCCAAGCTGCCAAGCCAATTGATTTATCAGATAATTCCTCTCAAAGGTGGAAAAATGTTTTTCTTTTGGCATTTGGTCAGAAAAAGATGTTTCAAAAACCATTGGTAGCAATTTTTCATCTTTTCATTTATTCAGGTTTTCTTTTAATAAATATTGAAGTTTTAGAAATAGTATTGGATGGGTTATTAGGAACTCACCGGTTATTTTTCCCAATTCTTGGTTCATTTTATGCTATTTTAATCAATTTCTTTGAGGGGCTTTCCTTATTAGTAGTTATTTCTTGTCTCGTTTTTTTAGTTCGAAGATGGTTCTTACCCATAGCTCGTTTGACACATTCCGATTTAAATGGCTTTCCAAAGAATGATGCCTTGTATATATTATATATTGAATTAGTTTTAATGTTTGCCCTTTGGAAAATGAATGCTATTGATGCAGTTTTACAATCAAGGGGAGTAGAGCATTATCCAAAAGCTGGAACTTTCTTGATTTCACAAAATTTAATTCCCTTGTTTGAATCTTATTCCACAGCGACCCTAATTATTTTTGAACGCATCTCCTGGTGGTTCCATATTCTAGGTATCTTAAGTTTTGCCTTATATGTGACCTATTCCAAGCATCTACATATCTTTTTTGCCTTTCCTTCTACCTATTTTTCCAACTTAAATTCTTCTGGGAAAATAAGTTATATGCCTTCCGTTTTCCAGGAAATAAAAATCATGATGGGTGAGGCTCAGGATACAGGGCAAGCTCCCGATCCAAACCAAAAATTTGGAGCTAAGGACGTTTTAGATTTAACCTGGAAAAATGCCCTAGATGCTTATTCTTGCACGGAATGCGGGAGATGTACAGAACAATGCCCTGCCAATGCTTCAGGAAGATTATTGTCTCCTAGAAAAATTATGATGGCTACTAGAGACCGGCTTGAACAAGTTTCAGCAAATAGAAAAGAAAATAAAGGAATATTCAAGGAGGACGGTAAATCTTTATTAAATGATTTTATAAGTGCGGAAGAATTAAGAGCCTGTACAACTTGTCAGGCCTGCGTGGAGGCTTGTCCAATTAATTTAAATCCTCTCGACATTATCCTTCAATTAAGAAGATATCAAATCATGGAATTGTCTGATGCACCAAGTCATTGGAACTCTATGTTTAATAATTTAGAAACTAGTCAATCGCCTTGGAAATTCAATCCGAGCGATCGATTTAATTGGTCAAAAACAGATGAAAGCAATTAAAGTAATTTTAGGTATTTTTGTTCTATTGGTTCTTATTTATTTCTTGGGACCCAAACCCGCTGCTCCTGAATTAGCCATTGGGGGTACATGGACGGACCTGCCTGATTCGGCTCAGTATGTGGAGGCATATATTCAAAAAATGGAGTCTTCGGATGAAAAACTAAAAGAAGGTTCTCAGGCTAGGGTAATCTGGGCAGATTCTACAAAAAAAGAAAAGACCCCTTATGTGTTTTTATATGTTCATGGGTATTCGGCGAGTCCGATGGAAGGAGATCCTGTACATAGGGAAATAGCCAAAGCCTTTGGTGCGAATTTATTATTGGAAAGAACCTATGATCATGGGCATCGTTCAGATACAGAGGTATTTTTAGATGCTACGGCAGATAAATTTTGGGACTCAGCAGAGAATTATTTTCAATTAGCCAAAAAACTTGGCGATACTGTTGTGGTGATGGGAACCTCATTTGGCGGTGCCATGACCTTGGAACTTGCAGCCAGACATCCGGAGATTAAAGCTATTGCGCTATTTTCACCATGTGTTGCGATCAATAATCCATCTTCGGCCTTATTAGATGACCCATGGGGATTGCAAATTGGAAGAATGGTTTCCGGAGGAGATTATAATAATATTCCTCCAAAAAATGAAGATCATGATAAATATTGGAATTTAAGATATCGGCTTGAAGGTATAGTTGCTTTGCAAAACTTTTTAACCCATACGATGCTTCCAGAAACGTTTGAGAATATAAAATGTCCTGTATATTTAGGATATTATTATAAAGACGAGGAAAATCAAGACAAGGTTGTATCAGTGCCAGCCATGTTGGCCATGTTTGAGGATCTAGGAACTAAAAATAAAGAAAAAGTTGCATTTCCAGAGGCGGGGAATCATGTGATTACCTCTCCAATTTTAGGAGAAAATGTAGGTTTAGTAAGTGAGTCTACTATTGAATTTTTAAGTCAGTATTTAAATCCTTAAAAAAATGAATCCTCAATTAATTGTTTATGCAGTTCCTTTCTTTTTGATAACGGTTTTAATTGAAACCTATTTTAGTTATCGGGAACAGAGGGGTTTTGTGGAGGCAAAAGATTCTCTCACCTCCATTGGTTTGGGTTTAGGGAATTTATTTATTGGGATATTGAGTAAATCCTTAACCCTTGGGGCATTTTTCTTTGTTTATGAAAATTGGAGTCTTTTTAAATGGGAATATAGTCTTGCTTGGATTTGGGTATTTACTTTTTTTGCGGAAGATTTTACGTATTACTGGTATCATCGTTTTTCTCATGAAATACGGTATTTATGGGCCTCTCATATGCCACATCATTCCTCACCGAAATATAATTTAGCGGCAGCATTAAGGCAATCCTGGACATCCATCATTTCTGGAAGCTTCATTGTTTGGTTGTGGCTACCTCTATTGGGCGTACACCCATTTGTTGTATTTTTCTTTCAACAAGTGAGTTTATTATATCAATATTGGATTCATACAGAATTTATTAAAAAGATGCCCAATTGGTTTGAATATATTTTTAATACACCCTCTCATCATAGGGTTCACCACGGTATGGATTTAAAATATTTAGATGCCAATTATGCAGGGGTATTAATTATTTGGGATAGAATGTTTGGATCTTTAACAGCTGAGCAAGAAAGACCAAATTATGGATTGACCAAGCAGATTGAATCCTATAATCCGGCAAGGATTGCCGTTAATGAATGGATTGAAATATTCAACGATTTACGGAAGGCAAGAAATATATCAGATGCTTGGAAATATGTATTTGGGCCTCCGGGGTGGAGTCATGATAAATCAAAATTAACGGTTGCAGAAATGCGTGAAAAAGCAAAAGAAAATGGCAGATAAAATTAAAACCATGGCTGAAATGCTTGCTGCAGGTGAGCAACCAGAATATTTATTTTGGGTAGGATGTGCAGGTTCTTTTGATGACCGGCAGAAAAAAGTGACCAAGGCTTTTGTAGAAATACTACAAAAAGTGGGAATATCATTTGCTGTTTTGGGGAATGAGGAATCTTGTACAGGG
>CAZXZK010000024.1:4409-15464 GCA_964645295.1 uncultured Cytophagales bacterium
AAAATAAAATAAGTAAGAAAGTATCTACAATGGCAGAAATGATGGCTGCTGGCACTAAACCAGAAGTCTTATTTTGGGTAGGTTGTGCTGGAAGTTTTGATCAAAGAGCACAAAAAATTACAAAAGCATTTGCGACAATATTAGATAAGGCTGGTGTGGTCTATGCGATATTGGGCAAGGAAGAAGCTTGTACTGGCGATCCTGCAAGAAGAGCAGGTAATGAATTCATGTTTCAAATGATGGCCTATCAAAATATTCAAGTAATGAACGCCTATGAAATTAAAAAAATCGTCACCACTTGTCCGCATTGTTTCAATACCTTAAAAAATGAATATCCTGAATTGGGAGGCAATTATGAGGTCATTCATCATAGTCAGTTATTGTCGGATTTATTAGAATCAGGTAGAATTCAAATATCTGAGAGCGAAAAAGAGGTGGTTGCTTATCATGATTCTTGCTATTTAGGAAGATCCAATGGAATAGTCGAAGCACCGAGAAATATTATTAATTCTCTTAAAAAGGAACTAAAAGAGCTAAAATCATGTAGAACTAAGGGCTTATGTTGTGGGGCGGGTGGATCTCAAGTATTTAAAGAGCCAGAGCCAGGAAGGGAGGATATGCAGGTAAGAAGAACGAAGGAGGTGGTAGAATCAGGAGTGAATAAGGTTGCAGTGGCTTGCCCGTTTTGTATGATTATGATGCAAGATGGAATCAATAAATCGGGTAAAGAAGGTTTACATGTTGTGGATTTAGCAGAATTAGTGAATGAATCAATGAAATAATATGTTAGTAGATATTAAGACTTTAGGGGAGAGTTCGAAGGTTTGGATTTACCAAGCAGATAGGGCTTTATTAAGAACAGAATTAGATGAATTTTCAGAATTTTTGGATAATTCGGTAGATGGTTGGGAGGCGCATGGAGCTCCTTTGAAAGGGGGATATCAATTATTGAAAAGTCGCTTTTTAGTATTGGTCGTGGATGAAGGAATGAATGCAGCTTCGGGATGTTCAATTGATGCCTCCACCAGATGGTTAAAGCAATGGGGAAAGAATAAAGGTATTAACTTTTTTGATAGAAGTATTTGTATTGAAAATCAAGATGGGGAATTAAATGCTTTTTTATTGAATGAATTGAAATCAGGGGTGGAGGAAGGAAGAATTCAGGAGTGTGATTTTGTTTATACCCCAACTATTGCAAATTATGCCCAATATTTAAAAGGTTGGCCAGAGAAAGTGGGGGATTCTTGGATGAAACGTTATTTTAAAGCGAAAGATTAGAAGCGATATCCCATTAAGAATTCTTTGATTCCCATTCTTTTTTTACCCTGCAATTGTGCGTCTAAAACGGAGATATATCCATTTAAACAACCAAAATTTAAATAGGATTTTTGGTCAGTTTGAAATTCCCCAGGTTCTAAGGTAGGATGAGAATCTTCAATGAATTTTGCTTTAAAAATTTTGAATTGTTTATCTTGAACTTGGGTATAGGCTGAAGGAAAAGGGTTTAGGCCACGTATCAAATTAATTATTGATTCACCCTTTTGGTTAAAATCAATTTTTCCTAATTCTTTTGTTAGCTTGGGAGCTTTTTTCAATTCAAGGGATTCCTCTTGCGCATAGGTTTTGATGGAATCAGTTTCTATATCGTTGACAGTTTTTAGCACCAGATTAGCCCCTTTTTTCATGAGTCTAGTGTATAGTGATCCAGTAGTATCTTCCCGTAAAATGGTCTCTTTATCTTGGTAAATGATATTGCCAGTATCAATTTCATGTTTTAAAAAGAAAGTCGTAACACCGGTTTCTTTTTCTCCATTGATTACAGCCCAATGGATTGGAGCGGCACCTCTATATTGAGGAAGTAAGGAGCCATGAAGGTTGAAGGTACCTTTGGGAGGGTAATTCCAAACGGCCTCTGGAAGCATTCTAAAGGCCACGATAATTTGTAAATCAGGTTTTAATTCTTTTAATTCTTTTAAAAATTCTTCACTTTTTAGATTCGTTGGTTGAAGGATTTTCAAGTTTTTTTCTTGGGCATAGGCTTTAACGGCAGAAATTTGTAATTGCTGACCTCGGCCAGCAGGTTTATCTGGGGAGGTGACTACCGCCACAATATTTTTTCCTGTTTCATAGAGTTTTTTTAAACTTTCACCAGCAAAATCTGGTGTACCAAAGAAAATAATTCTCATAATTTATGCCTTCCATATTACTGTAAAATTACTACTTTATGCTGGAAATATACTTTTGGAATTGAATTAAGTTCCTTGGTATTGCATTATTTAAAAGAATTTTTGTTATTTTTGTGAAATAAAAACAAAAAAAATTGCTGTTTAGAAATTTTCAAATCAAGACGTAAAAGCAAAGATCCACTACAATTTACTTTGTGGAACGGTCTTTGGCCGTTCTTTTTTTTCTGATAAAATTATGGGACAAATAAAATATTATACAGCGGAGGCTTTAGAAAAATTAAAAGCCGAATTGCATTACTTGAAAATTCAAGGGAGAGCAGATATGGCAAAGCAAATCGCCGAAGCAAGGGATAAAGGAGACCTGAGTGAAAATGCTGAATATGATGCAGCCAAAGATGCTCAAGGCTTATTAGAATTAAAAATTTCTAAATTGGAAGATGTCATTGCAAATGCAAGAATACTGGATGAGTCTACGATTGATTTATCCAAAGTTTCAATTTATTCTAAAGTAAAGATTAAAAATTTAAAAAATGGAATGGAAATGAATTATACCTTGGTGTCAGAGGAGGAGGCTGATTTGAAATTAGGTAAGATATCTGCTTCATCGCCGATTGGGAAAGGTTTATTGGGTAAATCAAAAGGCGAGCTAGCTCAAATAAATGTTCCTGCTGGTATTATTGATTTTGAAGTTATTGAAATTTCTAGATAGGGATATTTCTATTGGAATAAGGCGGATCCAACCCTAACCAGGGTAGATCCGTTTTTTAATGCAATTGGATAATCTCCAGACATCCCCATTGAAAGCTCTTTCCATTCAATTTGGGGAATATCTAAATAAGTTAATTCTTTATTTTTTAGTTTATCATAGAGGGTTTTTAAGGAAGCGAATTCATTATGAATTTGTTCTTCTTGGTTGGTTAAGGAAGCCATCCCCATCAAACCGATAATTTTTATATTTTTCAAGGTTATTAATTCTTCCTTATTGAGAATTGCTAATAATTCATTTTGATCAAGACCGAATTTTGTTTCCTCCTTTGCAATAAACATTTGTAGGAGGCAATGAATGATTCGATTATTTTTTTCTGCTTGCTTATTGATTTCTTTCAATAATTTAAAAGAGTCTACAGAATGAATTAAATGGATAAATGGAGCAATGTATTTTACCTTATTAGTTTGAAGATGACCGATTAAATGCCATTCTACATCCTTAAAATGGGCTTGTTTTTCTAATAATTCTTGAACTCTGTTTTCTCCAAATTTTTTTATACCAAATTTATATACTTCTAAAAGTTCTTGGATGGAGCGAGTCTTTGTAACGGCAATTAAATTCGCCTGATAGGAATCAATTAATGGTTTTATTCTCTGTAAGTTAGAATCAATTGACATAAAAGACGGTTTGAATTTGTTATAATTAAAAAAGTAATATAAATTTAGTTATTAATTTGAAAGGATTAAAGTAATTTAATATTAAATGGCTTTATTTGATCACGAAAATAGGGGCACCAATAAGGTAAATATCATATTGATCATTTTATTGATCATTTTTGCGCTATTGTATTCAATTGAAAAATTTGATATTAACGTTCCCGTTGTTCGTCCTTCCAATCAATTTGTTTCAACTGCCAAGACTAAATTGGATTCAATCTCAGCGGAATTGAATTTGCGAATGGTACAGATTAAAGAATTAGGAGGTAAAGTAAAGGAATTGGAAAATATTCAAAGTCAGATTCATAAAGATCAAATAAAATTGGGTGAGAATAAATATATATCAGAAAAACTTTTCAACGACCGTTTATCTTATTACGTCAAATTGTTGAATGAGAAAGATAAGGAAATTAAGCGTTTGACGAGTGAGAATTCTCAATTAATTGCCAGAAATGATTCATTAGACAAAGAAAATATTAATTTAAAGATTGGTTTAAATAATGCTATTAAAGCCATATCAGATACTACTTTAGTCTATTTAAATAGGGAAAGAGAATTGTCTGAAAAATCGAGAGCTTTAGAGTTAAATAATCAATTATTAAATGAAAAAGTGAATGTGGCAGCTGCTATGAGAGCAGAAGGGGTCAATGTTTACGCAATTAATAGCCGAGGCAAGGAATCCAAAAGTCCAAATTCACAAAATCGGAGATATGAAAAAATACGGGTAAATTTTCATTTGCAGATTAATCCCTTAACCACCAAAGAAATAAAAGTGATTTATCTTCGGATTATTGAACCAACAGGGAATATATTATCAGACTATTCTATTGGATCGGGGATGTTTAATTTCAAGGGGAAAGAATTGCCATACACTTCAAAACAACGAATATTTTATGAAAATAGTCATCAGATCGTTGAATTTATTTTTACAAAAAATTCCCCATTTTCCTTGGGCCAGCATGAAATCGAATTATATTCTGAGGGTTATTTGATTGGCCTAGGTTCTTTTGAGGTAAAATAAACCACTCTTTCTTTTTAAAATAATTTTGAAAAAAGAATTATTTCCTCTAATTTTGCAGTCCAATTTAAAAAATAATTAATCGTATGAATTTAAAAAATTACGAGACGGTGTTCATTTTAACTCCCGTTTTGTCAGAACAACAGACAAAGGACACAGTCGATAAATTCAAAAAATTATTAACCAACAATGGCTCTAAAATTGTCAATGAAGAGTCTTGGGGTTTAAGAAAGTTGGCTTATCCTATTCTAGGAAAGCAAACTGGCTTCTATCAAATTTTTGAATTTTCAGCTGATCCAGCATTCATTTCTAAGTTAGAGATCGAATACAAGCGTGATGAGCGTGTGATACGCTTTTTAACTACTGCTTTAGACAAGCATGCAGTGGCTTATAATGAGAAGAGAAGAAAAGGTGCAGTTGGCAAGAAGAAAGAAAAAACTGAGAAAGTTGAGGAGGCAGCAGAGGCGGCACCTTCAGCGGAGAAAACTGAAAATAAGGAGGCATAATTATGACATTAGTAAACGAACCTTTAGATAAGAATTCCAATAGAAAAAAATATTGTAGATTCAAGAAAGCTGGAATCAAGTATATTGATTACAAGAATCCTGATTATTTATTAAGATTAGTAAATGAGCAAGGAAAAATTTTACCTCGTAGATTAACAGGTACTTCTTTGAAATATCAAAGAAAAGTAGCACAGGCTATAAAAAGAGCACGTCATTTAGCATTAATGCCTTACGTTGCCGATGGTTTAAAATAATCAATCCATAAATTTAGAAAGATGGAAATCATATTAAAGACAGATATTGCCGGATTAGGATATAAAAATGATGTTGTAAAAGTAAAGCCCGGATATGGAAGAAACTATTTAATTCCACAAGGCTTTGCTACCATGGCTACCTCATCAAACCTAAAGGTATTAGCAGAAAATATTAAGCAAGCTGCACATAAAGTAGAAAAAATTCTTCAGGATGCTAACGATTTAGCTTCCAAAATTGGAGACATAAGTCTAGAAATTCCTGTTAAAACTGGTGAAAGTGGTAAAATTTTTGGAAGAGTAACAAGTTTACAAATCTCAGAATTACTTTCATCCAAAGGTTTTGATATTGACAGAAAGAAAATTTCTTTTAATTCAGAAATTAAAATGGTTGGAGATTACAGTGTTATTCTAGATCTTCATAAGGATGTTAAGCATACTATTCAGATAAAAGTAATTAGTGAATAAGTATATTTACCTAAAAAATTTAGAGTCAAGTTTTTCTTGACTCTTTTTTTTGGCTATTTTTAAAATCCCATTATTGTTGGAATGAAAAACTATTTTACTATTTTTCTTTTCTTGCTGGTTGGATTTGATTCTTTTGCTCAGGATAAAATTGTTTTTCCCTTGGATAGACAAATTTTTCAAAGAGATTCAAATAATGTTGCACGTTTTTCAATTTTAGGAAATTGTTCAGATTCCATTAAATCGGTTTATTTTTCTTTAGATACTTTAAAGGAAAATCAAGGGATACCAATTGAATGGACTTTATTGGACAATCTTCCTCAGGGAGGAATATTCCAAGGAGATATTGAGGTGAGTGGGGGTTGGTACAAATTGAAATTACGGCTTAATTATAAAGCGGGTGGTTTCAAGGAATTGCAATTAGATCATGTTGGGGTAGGTGAGGTCTTCATTATTGCTGGTCAGTCAAATGCTCAAGGGACTACTCGATTTGAATTAGATGGTTTTTCTTCGGATGACCGAGTGAATGGGGTTAATTTTAATTCCTATGCTTTAGAGTCGGAATTTTCCAATTCTCAATTTTTAGGAAAGAATAATCATGATTACCCGTTTGTCCAATTTAATCAATTAAATGAATTGGCCAATATAGGTCCCATGGGTTTATCAAAATATTATTGGCCTGAATTAGGAGATAGTTTGGTGAAAAAGCTGAATGTACCTATCTGTTTTCTAAATGTCGGATTTTCTGGCACTTCAGTGATTAATTGGGCAGAATCCTCCGCTGGTATGATTACTAAATCCTTGTGGGTAGATGCCTATTATGAATCTGGGGCTCCCTATAATGCCTTGAAAAATACTTCAGAAATATTTGTCCGTTCAATGGGTGCAAGAGCTATTTTATGGATACAAGGGGAGGCAGATAATTTATGGAATATTTCAGCCAATAATTATAAAAAATATCTCTATCAATTAATTGAGAACTATCGGGAAAATGAACAAATAGATATTCCATGGGTATTAGCCCAGTCCACTATTTATTTTTATAATGAAAATGGGGAATGCGTCTTACCAAATGATTATTCCAATGAAATTAATCAAACATTATTAAATATACCTCTAGAAAATAAATTCCCTCATATTTATCAGGGCCCTAATACGGATAGTATAGAGATTCCTAGAAAGCCCGGAGCTATTTATGAATGTGTCCATTTTTCGAAAGAATCTTTTCCTGATTTGACAAAAGCTTGGTTAGCTAAACTCGATTCTAATTTTTTTAAGCAGGCAAATAAGCCTTACCAGTCAAATCTTATTCCAGGAATAAAACAATATTGTCAAAATTTAGATTCTATTAGAACGGTCATTGATAATCCGATGATCCGGCTAGATTGGAGAAAATCCGGTAAAATAGTATCTACTTTGGGATCAGTAAATATGCCAATTAATTCAAAAGTCAAACTTAATTTTAGGGATTTTTATTTTAATAAATTAGCTTTAGATTCAATTGTTAATTCGGCCTATATTAATCCAGTTATTCCTTCATTAAATATCACAAAGAATCAAACTCTTTGCGATGGTAAGATCTTGACAGTGAGTGTTACCAATTCAAAGGAGGGTTATAGTTATTTCTGGAATGATGGAAATAAAGGAATCAATAATTCAATAGAGTCTGCAGGGACCTACCAGGTTCGTTCAAGAGATTCCTTATTATGTTATTCGGATCCTTCTGAAAATTTAGTAGTTGAGGTATTACCTACACCCCCCAAGCCGGAATATTTATTGACGGGTGCCCTTAATTTTTGTGAAGGGGATCAATTATTAGTGAATTTAGTGGAGCCGAATCTTAATTATACTTGGAATAATGGATTAAAAGACTCTCAAATAGAAATTGCTGAATCAGGTGAATATTTTGTTTATTCAACCAATCAATTTGGTTGTTTGTCGCCTAATTCAGATACCATAAAGACAACAAAATTTAATCGGCCATCAGATCCCCAATTAAGTCAAATAGGCCCTTATCAATTAGCGGTATTAAATTCAAGTAATAATGACCGTTATAATTGGTATTATAATGATTTATTATTGAATGATGAAAAAGAGGATGAGCTAAAAGTTTATCAAAATGGGAAATACAGTGTGGAAGGGACCATTTTTTATGCGGAGCCAAAATTAAATTGCGTATCCTTGAATAAAAAGAACCTTCAGGTAATTTTGCCTGAAAACCAAAGTTTTATTGTATATTCTAATCCAGTTTTAAAAGGTCAGCCAATTAAAATTCAATCTGAATATGACTTAAGTGGTTATAATTTAGAAATTCTTGACCTTTCTGGGAGATTAATTTATCAGACAACGATTAAAGAGGATAAGATTCTGGAGATTTCTCCTGATTATTTATCGGCTGGCAAATATTTTATTCGAGTTTCAAATAATAAAAATCTATTTTCTAATACTGTCATAATTCAATAAAAAAAAGTCCTTAATTTTATAAAATCAAGGACTTTTATCGATAATACTAATTAAAATTAGTTGGATAAAGCTTTTTGAAGATTCTCATCAATAGCTGCTAAGAATTCTTCTGTATATAAATAATGCTCACCATGGTTCACTTTGTTTCCATGAATACAAACTGCCAAATCTTTGGTCATTTTACCACTTTCAACAGTTTCAATACAAACTCTTTCAAGTGTTTGAGCAAAGTTTCTTAATGCATTATTATTATCTAACTTCCCTCTAAAATCTAAACCTCTTGTCCATGCAAAGATGGAAGCAATCGGATTTGTAGAGGTTGGATTTCCTTTTTGATGTTCTCTGTAATGTCTGGTAACCGTTCCGTGAGCAGCTTCAGCCTCTAATGTTTTTCCATCAGGTGTTACTAATACGGAAGTCATTAAACCCAATGAACCAAAACCTTGTGCTACGGTATCAGACTGTACGTCACCATCATAGTTTTTACATGCCCAAACAAAATTACCATTCCATTTTAAGGCAGAAGCAACCATGTCGTCAATTAAACGGTGCTCATACACGATACCAGCAGCTTCAAATTTCTCTTTGAATTCTGCTAAATAAATTTCTTCAAAAATATCTTTGAATCTACCATCATATTTCTTTAAAATGGTATTTTTAGTTGATAAATATAATGGCCATCCTTTTGATAAAGCCATATTGAAGCAAGAATAAGCAAATCCTCTGATAGACTCATCAGTATTGTACATAGTTAGAGCGATACCATCATTTTTAAAATCATAAACTTCAAATGATTGAGGCTCCCCACCATCTTCAGGCGTAAAAGTAACGGTTAATTTTCCTTTTCCTTTTGTAATGAAATCAGTTGCTCTGTATTGGTCACCAAAAGCATGTCTACCAATAACGATAGGCGCAGTCCAATTGGGTACTAATCTAGGAACATTCGCACAAACTATTGGCTCTCTGAATACGGTGCCACCTAAGATATTTCGGATAGTTCCGTTTGGAGATCTCCACATTTGCTTTAAATCAAATTCTACAACTCTTTGTTCATCAGGAGTAATTGTGGCACATTTGATACCAACACCGTATTTTTTGATTGCTTCGGCAGCCTCTATTGTAACTTGGTCGTTGGTTTCATCTCTATACTCAACACCCAAATCAAAGTATTTAATATCTAAGTCTAAATAACGGAGAATTAATTTATCTTTAATAAATTTCCAAATGATTCTCGTCATTTCGTCACCATCCAATTCGACAACCGGATTAGCTACTTTAATTTTTTCCATAATGGGTTAATTTATTTTTTGTTAACAATTCCACAAAGGTAATACATATTCTTTTTTCAACCATTATTTTAACCTAACTTTACACGAAATATTCAAATTTTTTAATGAATACCATCTTAAAAATACATTGTAAGGACGAAATTGGTTTGGTATATAAAATTACGGGAGTCCTTTATAATCAAAATGTCAATGTAGTTCAGACCAATGAATTTGTCCTTTCCGAGCAAAACCAGTTTTTTATGCGGGTTTTATTTACTGGGAATTACAATCGAGAAGTTGTGGAATTTGAACTGAATCAAATATTGCCTTCCAATTCAAAAATTGAATTTGTTACTGATGAACCCAAAAAAGTTGTAATTCTAGCTACGAAGGAACACCATTGTTTGGGGGATTTATTAATTAAAAATAAATTCAATGATTTACCATTTGAAATTCAAGCAGTCATTAGTAATCATAGCCATTTACAAGAATTGACTCAGCAATTTAATATTCCTTTTCATTTAGTCTCTTCAGATGAGATTGAAGAAAGGGAATTGCACGAAAAAGAGGTGATGAAGCTTATTGATGAATACAGCCCTGAAATAATCGTATTGGCCAAATATATGCGAATTTTAACTCCCAAATTTACAAAAAAGTACTTTGGCCGATTAATCAATATTCATCATTCTTTTTTGCCAGCATTCATTGGAGCTAGGCCCTATCATCAGGCCTATGAAAGAGGGGTTAAGATAATTGGTGCAACGGCCCATTTTGTAACAGATGATTTAGATGAAGGACCAATCATTTGTCAGGAAATTCTTCCAGTTTCACATTCTTATTCTGCGAAAGCCATGGCAAAAGCTGGGAAGGAAGTAGAGAAATTAGCTTTAGGTAAAGCCCTTCAATTGGTTTTTGAAAACCGGGTTTTTGTTTATAAAAATAAAACCATACTTTTTGAATAAAGATAAAATTGTAAATTTGCAATCTTAAAAAGATTTACGGATATGTTTGAAAGTTTAAGTTCGAAATTAACCTCAGCGATGAGAACCCTCAAAGGAAAAGGGAGTATTACAGATGTTAATGTAGCCAGCACAATAAAGGAAATTAGAAGGGCATTGATGGATGCCGACGTAAACTACAAAGTAGCCAAAGAGATTACTGACCGAATTAAGGAACAGGCATTAGGGCAAAAAATTCAAATTGCTGTTGAGCCAGGTCAAATGTTGATTAAAATTGTTCATGAGGAATTAACCAAATTAATGGGTTCCGAGAAACAAGATATTAATACGAAGGGAGATCCTGCCGTCATTTTGATATCCGGACTACAAGGTTCTGGTAAAACAACCTTCACAGGAAAATTAGCGAATCATTTAAAAAAATCTGGAAAGCAAATTTTATTGGTGGCAGGTGATGTATATCGACCAGCTGCGATAGACCAGTTGAAAGTATTGGGAGAACAAGTTGGAGTAGAAG
>CAZXZK010000024.1:15474-25847 GCA_964645295.1 uncultured Cytophagales bacterium
CCAGGGAGAAAGAAATGATTAGGCTAGGAGTAGAAGTTTATACAGAAATAAAAATCCAGTTGAAATTGCTCAAAATGCCATTTCTTTTGGAAAGAAAAATGGAAAGAAAATTATCGTAGTGGATACGGCTGGTCGTTTAGCTATTGATGAAGAAATGATGGCTGAGATTGAAGCGGTTAAAAAAGCGATTAATCCGTCTGAAACCTTATTTGTAGTTGATTCCATGACCGGCCAAGATGCCGTTAATACCGCTAAAACCTTCAATGAACGATTGAATTTTGATGGGGTTGTTCTAACTAAACTAGATGGCGATGCAAGAGGTGGAGCGGCTCTCTCTATTCGAGAGGTGGTAGATAAGCCAATTAAATTTATCTCTACCGGAGAAAAAATGGAAGCCTTGGATTTATTCTATCCGGATCGGATGGCGAATAGAATCTTGGGTATGGGGGATGTTTTATCCTTGGTTGAAAAGGCCCAACAGGCTTTTGATGAAGAAGAGGCAAAGGCTTTATCCAAAAAGTTCAAGAAGAATACCTTCTCCTTTCAGGATTTTTATAACCAACTTCAACAAATTAAGAAGATGGGTAACATAAAAGATTTAATGGGAATGGTACCAGGAATGGGGAATGCGATGAAAGATGTAGATATTTCCAATGATTCTTTCAAGCCAATTGAGGCAATGATCCAATCGATGACTCCAGCAGAAAGGGACAATCCAGATATTTTAAACCCATCAAGAAAGCAACGAATTGCAGATGGTTCTGGTACCTCAGTTCAACAAATAAATGCTTTGTTGAAACAATTCAATGATATGAAAAAGATGATGAAAATGGTATCAAATTCTCCGGGAGGAAAATTCAATTTACCCAATATGGGAAATATGATAAGAAGATAATTAAATTATCTTCTTATCACAGCCTGTAAATCCTTTTCAAAACCCTTAATTAATCGATTCATACTTGCATCAATTACCTTATCTGTTAAGGTTTGGTTTTCATCTTGAAGAATAAATCCAACGGAATAGGATTTTTTATTTACACCAAGGTTTTCTCCTTTATAAATATCAAATATAAAGATTCTTTTAAGTAGACTTTCTTCATATTTAAAGGCAGTATTTTTTAATTCCTGGAAACTAATGGATTGATCTATGACCAAGGATAGGTCTCTTCGGACCTCAGGGAATTTTGAAATTTCTTGATAGGAATTCTTATTGGAATCATTTTTAGATAAGAAATCCCAATCAAAATCAACAAAAAAGACTTCTTGTTTCATTTCAAATTTCTTGGCTAATGCAGGTTGGATTAGGCCGATTTGTCCAATGGATTTTTTATGGAAGATTAGTTCTAAACCATAGGCAAACAAGGAATTGCTTTCTATGGGTTTTGTATTTATTTCAATCGTTCCTAAACCTTGCAGAATTTCCAAACTACTTTGAAAAACCTGAGAAAAAGAAGTCGTTAAATTTCCTTTCAACCAAGTATCACCTGGCCATTGTCCGGTGATGAATAGTCCTAAATGTTTCTTTTCGAATATTTTTCCATTCTTTTTATGGTAGGTTTTGGCAAATTCAAAGAATTTTAAATGATGTTGTTTTCTATTGAAATTATAGGCTAAGGCCTCTAAACCTTGAAAGACAATGGATTGCCTCATGACGCCTAATTCCTCGGATAGCGGGTTGGTTATTTCAACGGTTTCAAATTTTAAATTTTCACGAATTAAATCGTGATTTTTTTCTTTGGTAATGGAATTGGTAATGATTTCGTAAAAACCTTTGGAGCTCAGAGATTTGGATATATCCAATTGTTTTTGCTCTACATCCACCTTGGGGAAGTCTGAAATAAAAGAAGTACTTAAATTATCTGAAAGGGGAATATTATCTAAGCCGTAAATACGTAATATTTCTTCAATTAAATCAGCCTCTCTTTCAACATCAATTCGATAATTAGGACTAAAAACAATTAAATCATTAGCTTCTTTATCGATTATTTCAAAATCTAATCGTTGAAGGATTTGAATTATTCGATCCTTGGGAATTTCAATACCTATTAATTGGTTAATTCTAGAAAATTTGGTAGTAATTTTCCTTTTTTCAATCTTTTTTGGATAAATATCGATTAATTCTGAAGCAATTTCTCCTCCAGCAAGTTCCAATACCATTTCTGTGGCGATGGTTAATGCATAAGGCGCTGCATCGATATCTACGCCTCTTTCAAAACGAAAGGAGGCATCTGTTTTTAAGCCATGATATTGAGAAGATTTCCTAATACGAGTCGGGTCAAAATTGGCTAATTCTAGAAAAAGGTTTTTAGTGGAGTCTTTAATTTCTGAATTTTCTCCACCCATGATTCCTGCAAGGCCCAAGGCTCCTTTCTGATCACAAATCATTAATTCTTGACCATTCAGTTTTCTTTTAATGCCGTCTAAAGTGGTAAATTTAGTCCCTTCATTGAGCGTTTTTACTAGAATGCTATTTCCTTCGATGGAATCATAGTCATAAGCATGCATGGGTAAACCAAAGCCATGACAGATATAATTTGTAATATCAACAATATTATTAATAGATTTAATGCCTATTGTTTTAAGATGGTTTTTTAACCAATCGGGAGAGGCCTTAACTTCAATATTTTTAATGGTAATCCCACAAAATCTATTACAACCCTCATCATCAATTTGTATATTGATAGGAAGATGGGTCGTTGGATTCAATTCCTTGGCTATGGGTAGTTTAACGGGGATTCCAGAGATGGCGAAAATATCTCTTGCCACACCCCAATGAGAGGCTGCATCAGCCCTGTTGGGAGTCAGACCAATTTCAATTATTTTTTCAGAATTTAGGTTAAAAAAAGTAGCGGCAGGGGTTCCATTTTCCAATGGGGTGTCTAATACCAAGATTCCATCATGTGATTTTCCAATGCCAATTTCATCTTCGGCACAAATCATGCCTTCAGAAGTATGCCCATAAACTTTTCTTCTTTCTATTTGAAATAGGGGTTTGCCAGAGGAATCGTATAATTGGGTGCCAGGCGTAGCGACAATCACTTTTTGTCCTTGTGCAACATTTTCAGCTCCGCAAACAATGGATAAAAATTCTTGCTGACCAACATCTACCTTTGTTAAACTAAGGTTTTTATCTTTATGTTGAAATCTTTCGCAGGTAATAACCTCTCCAATAACAAAACCAGTCAGCCCCCCTGGAATAGACTCTATCGTCTCAATTCCTTCTACCTCTAAACCTGTATTCGTTAATAATTGATTTAATTCCTCATCTTTTCCTCCTTGCGGTAATCGGTCTAAATCGATAAAGTTTTTTAGCCAGTTTAATGAAATTTTCATATCTATTTTTTACTGAATTTCATTTTGTAGGAAACGGATACATTCCCTTTTGAAATATCGGTCAATTTATTTTTTAATAATCTCTTTTTTAAGCTACTCAAGTGGTCTGTGAATAAGATACCTTCAATATGGTCATACTCATGTTGAATGATCCGTGCTGCTAAACCATCGAAATATTCTTCTTTTTCTAAGCCGTTTTCATCAAAATAATGGATAAGAATTCGTTCAGGTCTTTCCACTTCCCCTCTAATACCAGGAATGGAAAGGCATCCTTCCTCAAAAATCCACTCTTCTCCGTCTTCTTCTAGGATGGTTGGGTTGATAAAAGCTTTTTTAAAATTAACAAGGCTTGGGTCAAAGTTTTCATCGTTTTCATCCTCTTCATTCATTGGGCGGCCATCTACTACAAAAATTCTAATATTCATTCCAATTTGAGGAGCAGCTAACCCTACTCCGCTTGCGGCATACATTGTTTCGAACATATCTTCAATTAGCGTTTTAAGATCTATTTGGGCAAAGTTGATATCTTTGGCTACTTTTCTTAGGATGGGGTTACCATAAGGAATGATTGGATAGATCATAATATTTGGAACAAAGTACAAAATTAACCAATAATTCTAAAATCTGAATGATAAAATTAAAATTTACCTTTTTTAACTCAAATAATCCGTTTAGCATTTTTTTATTTTTAAAATCAATATTCTAATTAAATTTACTTTTCCAATAGTATAATAGAAATTTTATGAAGCAATTTTTTAAATTCACTTTAGCCTCTTTTTTAGGAATATTTTTATTTTCAATTATTTCTTTTTTCTTGACTTTAGGAATCATAGCGACTTTGGCTTCAGGTAGTGATGAAGTGGGGGTTGAGGAAAATTCTATTTTAAAGTTAAATTTAAATGGTACCATTGTAGAGAATGCAAGCCTGGAATCAAACCCATTCGGTGATTTGGAAATGGGCTTATTTTCTGGGGAAACTAATATTGGACTTATTCAATTATTGGAGTCTATTGATAAGGCTTCAAAAGATGAGCGGATAAAAGGGATTTATTTGGATGTATCCACACCATCCTCTTCCTATGCACAATTATTTGAATTGAGAGATGCTCTTGAAATATTCAAAGAATCAGGAAAATTCATTTATTCTTATGCGGATGTTTATACGGAGAAGGGGTATTTCATCGCGAGTGTGGCGGATGAAGTTTTTATTAATCCGTCTGGTATTATGGATTTTAATGGGATTGCCATTCGTTATGTTTACTATAAGAAATTATTTGATAAATTAGGTATTGAGCCTATCACCTTCAAGGTTGGTAAATATAAGTCTGCTGTTGAGAGTTTTTCCCGTGCCAATATGAGTGAAGAGAATCGTATACAATCCCTAGAATTGGCTAATTCAATAAATGATTTGATTTTCGAAAAGATTGCTAAAAGTAGAAATATTCCTATTGAAAAATTGATGAATATTGCTGATAGTTTATTAGCATTTCAGCCAAAAAATGCTGAAAAATTAGGTTTGGTAAAAACTTTTTATCAAGATCAATTAGATTCCTTATTAAAAGATAAGGTTTCTATTGAGCAAGATGAGGATTTGAATTTTATTTCTTATCGAACTTATTCAAAAGATAAAAAATCTTTTCAAGATTATGAGGGGAGTGATAAAATTGGCGTATTGGTTGCGGAGGGAGATATTTTGGGCTCCAAGAGTTCTGATGGCATCATTGGTTCTTCTGATTTCAACAAGGAATTGGAAAAATTAGTTGAGAACAAACGAGTTAAGGCTATTGTCATCCGAATTAATTCACCAGGTGGGTCTTCTCTATCGACGGATATTATGTGGAGGGCAATAAAGAAGGCCAAAGTGAAAAAGCCGATTGTAATTTCTATGTCTGGATATGCAGCTTCAGGAGGTTATTATATGGCAGCGGCAGCGGATGAAATTATTGCATCTCCCACTACCATTACCGGATCTATCGGGATTTTCTCGCAGTGGTTGGGTCTAGATAGATTTTTAGAGGATAAAATAGGGATTAGTTCGGACCAAGTATTAACCAATGATAATGCTGATTTTTTAGTGACTTTAAGTAATCTTCCGGCTTATCAAAAAAAGGTTATGCAAGATAATGTGGAGGCTGGGTATAAGGATTTTGTATCGAAGGTAGCAGAAGGTAGGAAGATGACTTTTGAGGAAATTGATGAAATTGCCAGTGGGCGGGTTTGGACAGGCCAAATGGCTTTGAAAATTGGTTTGGTAGATAGTTTAGGATATTTAAAGGATGCCATCGCTATTGCGGCAAAAAGAGCGGAATTAGAAAAAGATCAATACAAAATATTGGTTTATCCTAAAGCGAAATCTCCGATAGAGCAAATTTTAGAAAGTTCTTCTGAAAATGTTTCGGAAAAGATTATTCAAAATTTAGGGGAGGAATATTATCCCTATTCTAAGGTTTTATTAGAAATAAATAAGCTTAATAAAAGAAAAGGCTTAATGTGTAGACTTCCTTATGATATAGAAATTGAATAGTTTTGTATCTTTGTCAAAACTTTCCGTTATGATAAGAAACAATTGGACTCGAGAAGAAGTTGAGAAAATTTATAATCAACCATTTTTAGATTTAGTTTATCAGGCTGCCACGGTACATCGGGAGCATCATGACCCAAGGGAGGTACAAGTAAGTACCTTGCTTTCAATAAAGACGGGGGGATGTCCGGAAGATTGTGCCTATTGTTCACAGGCTGCTCGATATCATACGAATGTTAAGGTTCAAAAATTATTGCCATATGATCAGGTAATCAATGCTGCTTTAAGAGCAAAAGAAAATGGGAGTTCTCGTTTTTGTATGGGTGCTGCATGGAGGGAGGTTAGAGATAACCGAGATTTTGATAAGGTTTTAGAAATGGTAAAGGGGGTGAATTCTTTGGGTATGGAGGTATGCTGTACCTTAGGTATGTTATCGGAAGAGCAAGCTAATAAATTAAAGGATGCAGGTTTATTTGCCTACAACCATAATGTTGATACTTCGGAAGAATATTATGATGAGGTTATTTCAACCAGGACCTATGATGATCGTCTGAAGACCTTGGAGAATGTTCGTAAAGCAAAGATATCAGTATGTTCAGGAGGAATTATTGGTATGGGTGAGGAGGCAAATGATCGGATAGGGATGTTATTAACTTTGGCTAATTTACCTGAACATCCAGAATCCGTTCCAATTAATAATTTAGTTCCTGTTGAGGGTACCCCATTTGAGGATCAGCCTACGGCATCTTTATGGGATTTTGTTCGGGTAATTGCTACTGCCAGAATCATGATGCCCAAAACAATGGTCAGATTATCTGCTGGGAGATTGCAGTTGAGCCAAGAGGGTCAGGCTTTTTGCTTTATGGCTGGCGCAAATTCGATTTTTTCAGGAGATGTATTATTGACTACTCCGAATCCTGACCAAGATTCGGATAAGGAATTATTTCAACTATTAAGTATCAAGCCGAGAGAAGCTTTCAAGGGGAAGGTAGATTTTAATCAAATACCATCTGCCCAGGAAAATTAGATTGATTTCGTTAGGGTAAAATGAGGAATGGTTCCAAATAAAAGATAGCTCATTTTAGTTATTTTATAACCGATTTTTTCATAAAAAGGGATAGCATTATCTCTTGCTTCAAGAAGGATTTTAGCGGAAGCATTTTTTTTTGCGATTTTTTCTAGGTTAAGCATAAGTTGTTTGCCTATACCTTTAGATTGGAATGCTGGATCAATAGCTACGCAACGTATTTGAGCATAATTTTCCTCGTAATGCATTCTTGCTGCACCAATGATTTGATTATTTTCTATGGCAATTAGATGGATGGCGGAGTCATCATCTGGAAGAAGTTCTGAGCCTTCTGGTTGATTCCAAGGTTCTCTCAATACTTTATACCGTAGTTCAAAGTATTGAGACCATTCCTCTGGGTTTTTTGGAAATCGAATTTCCATTTATTTAGCAAAATTAACTGCTCTTTTTTCTCGGATAACCGTAACTTTTATTTGGCCAGGGTACTGCATTTCTTTTTCAATTTTTTGTGAAATATTAAAAGAAAGATCATTGGCTTTTTCATCGCTTACTGATTCTGAATCTACTAGGATTCTCAGTTCTCTACCTGCTTGGATGGCATAACATTTCTGAACACCTTCAAAGCTAGTAGCCAGGTTTTCTAAATCTTTTAAACGTTTAATATAGGATTCCATCATTTCTCTTCTTGCTCCTGGTCTGGAACCGGAGATGGCGTCACAAACCTGAACAATCGGGGAAATCATGGAATTCATTTCAATTTCATCGTGATGGGCACCGATTGCGTTACAAACATCCGGATGTTCTTTGTGTTTTTGTGCTAATTCCATTCCAAGAATTGCGTGTGGTAATTCTGGTTCATCTGGCCAAACCTTTCCGATATCGTGTAATAGTCCAGCTCTTTTTGCTAGTTTAACATTTAGCCCTAATTCGGCTGCCATGGTAGAACATAATTTAGCAACCTCTCTAGAGTGTTGAAGTAGATTTTGGCCGTATGAGGAGCGGAATCTCATTCTTCCAACCATTTTGATTAATTCTGGATGAAGACCATGGATGCCTAAATCAATGGCTGTTTTTTCGCCAATTTCAACAATTTCTTCCTCAATATTTTTCGTTGTTTTGGCAACGATTTCTTCAATTCTTGCTGGATGAATTCTTCCATCTTGTACCAATCTATGAAGAGATAAACGGGCGATTTCTCTTCTGACAGGGTCGAATCCTGAAATAATAATCGCCTCAGGGGTATCATCTACGATGAATTCTACTCCGGTAGCAGCCTCGAGTGCTCGTATATTTCTTCCTTCTCTACCGATGATTTTTCCTTTTACATCGTCTGATTCAATATTAAAGACAGAAACACAGTTTTCAATAGCATTTTCTGCTGCTGTCCGTTGAATGGTTTCAATAACTATTTTCTTGGCTTCTTTTGTGGCGGTCAGTTTGGCTTCTTCCATTGCTTGTTTTAGCAATTGGTTTGCTTTACTTTCAGACTCAGCTTTAAGCGATTCCATCAATTGTTCTCTGGCCTCATCAGCTGATAGATTTGCAATTTTCTCTAATTTTGCAATTTGTTCTGAGATGATTTTTTCAAGTTCTCCTTTTCTTTTATCAAAATCTTCTGATTTTCTTCGAATATTTTCCTCTTTATCTTGAAGACTTTGTCTGGCGGAATTAATTTCGTTTTCTGATTTTTTTATTTGTTCAGATAATTGATTTAAGTTTCTCTCTTTTTCCTTTAAAATTTGTTCATTTTCTGAGAGAATGGACTTTTTTGATTGGGTTTCTTCTTCAAAAGTTGATTTCAATTTAATGAAATGTTCCTTTGCCTCAAGCATTTTATCTCTTTTTATGCTTTCTGCTTTTAATTCCGCACTTGAGATAATTTCATTTGCTTTTTGTTGTGCTTTTTCTTCAAAATCTTTGTTTGATTTTGAAAAAATAAATTTTCCTGTGAATATACCTGCTCCTATACAGGCTACAGCGACTAGTATAATGGTTGTTAACATGTTTATTAAAAAATTAAAAAACCTGTTTCAAAGAAATATAGGAAGATTAGTTCAAAAATGAATCTACCATTTTAAATAATTCTTGATTGCCGTGTTTTGCTTCTGAACGTTGATTCTGAACCTGATTTTTAAATTTCAAGGAGCAAATTCCAAGGTCTAGGGCTACCATGGCCATGACTTTATTGGGGTCCGAACTATTTAATTTTTTTTCGTAGAATTGAACCATTTCATTTACCAATTTAGCTGCTAGACGTACATTTTCTTCCTCCTTTTGGTCTACCCGTAGAGTAATTTTTTGTATGCCTAAATTTAGATTGCAAGCTAGTTTTTGGCTCATGAATTAGACAATTTTTGTATACTTTGATCTATTATTGTTATATAATAATCTAATTTTTCTTTTATTTCTTCAGTTGAAACTGATTTATGTTTATTATTATCTACAATTTTAAGAAATTTATCCGAATTATTATAATTTTTATTTTTTGATTTTAATAATTCTTTGAGAATTTTATTTTCTTCTATTAGTTTTTCAATATTTTTATTCAATTCAGACAATTCTTTTATTAATTCTTTATTTTTGGATTTTTCTTCCAAATATTTATTACCAAGTTGATTAATTTTCACTTGGAGTTCCAGAATTTCAGAATTGTATTGATAGTCCATTTAATTTTTACTAGTTGGGATAAATGGTTTACCATTTTTCCATTTTATTTCCAAGAGGATGATACTGATTAAAAATACAAAAAATCCGATGTTTCCTCCAATATATTCCGGTTTATTTTGAAATAAACTATTGGGTAGGTAAATACAAATCCCGCCCCAAATTATATAGATAAGACCTTGAACTAAACGATAAGGTACTGGGAAATACCGGTTTCCAATTAGGTAACAAATTCCTGCCATCAGGAATGTGGAAAATAAGAATGAAAAAGCACAGGCTTGAAAACCAAATTTTGGAATAAAAATCCAATTACCAATTGCATTGAAGATTAAACCCACTAAGGTAATTATGGTACCATATTTCGTTTTGTCGATTAGCTTAAACCAAACCGAAATATTATAATAAAGTCCGAGGAAAAGGTTTCCTAGAAGAACGATTGGGACAATTGAAATGCCCAGCCAATAAATCGGTTGTCTTAAGAATAGGATTTTAATCCAGGATAAATTGGTTGAAATGCCTACCCAAAGGATGAGGCAGATAATTAAAAACCAATGGGTGGCTAAGACTAAATTAGTTTTATCTTTTTCTCCGTTGGCTTTTCCTAAAAAATACGGTTCTGCTGCATATTTATAAGCTTGAATTGCCAGGCTCATGAAAACGGCGAGTTTTATGGCATTTCCATAAATTCCAATAATGGCCTCTGTGGATAATCCGTCATAGAAATTATCTGGTAATAGTTTACTCAATAGAATTCGGTCTAAGAAGGTATTAAATGTCGTTGCAAGACTCATTAACATAATGGGGTAACCATAGAGCCAAAGGTTTTTA
>CAZXZK010000025.1:0-7608 GCA_964645295.1 uncultured Cytophagales bacterium
AACTTTCTTCGGCTTTAGGGTGGAAGAATTATGGATTTGCCGATCTTTCAAAAGCCCATTTAATCCCTTCGGGAAGAGAATTAAAAAGTCCGGGTTTATTGTTTTCTAAAATTGAGGACGAGATTATCCAAGCTCAGATTGATAAATTGAAGAATCCTAATAACCAGCCAGCGATCAATCAGGAAAAGGAAGAAGAGGCTAATCCGCAGAGAAGTCCGGAGCCCATAGGACCTGAATGTAATTTTGAAGATTTTTTAAAATTAGATCTTCGGGTAGGGAAGGTGATCAGTGCCGAGGCCATGCCTAAGTCGAATAAATTATTAAAATTAGGGATTGATGACGGGTTTAAAATTAGGACTATTCTAAGTGGGATTGCTCAGCATTTTGAAGCGAGAGACTTGATTGGTCAGCAAGTTTGTTTTATTGCTAATTTAGCGCCGAGGAAGATGATGGGAGAGATGTCTGAGGGAATGGTATTGATGGCTGAGGGAGAAAATGGGGAGTTGAAATTAATGGTACCGAAAGGGGAACTTTGGAACGGAGCAAAAATATCTTAATGGGTAAATATACTAGCACAGTTTAGAATAGTTAGAAAAAAGCCCCTTAGAATAATACAAGGAAAAAAAAATAAGGCGAGAAGAAACTTCTTGCCTTATTGCTTAACCTCTAAACCTATTTAACTATGAAAATTTATACAAATATAATACTTTTATGATTAAAATATCAAATTAGTACAAAAAATTTTTTTAGACAAAAAAAAGATGCGGTTAAAAACTGCATCTTTTTGATTACCTCTAAACCTATTTAACTATGAAAACTACTAACATTTACATCTCAAAGCCAGGGAGTACCACTTTATAATCTGTGCTACTTTCTGCTGGGAGATCAAGTTCTTCATCAGAAATTTCTACGTTATTTTTTATACTCCAGATCAAATTAAGTTTTGTTGATGAAGCTTTGATCTCATTTAAAATTAACAACGCTTTTTTATCTAAAATGTTTTCTTTCTGCTTATAAATATTTTCAATAGTCTCATTGAAAATAGCAATATCTTCAGCTGATACGTTTAAGTAGGCCAAGTTCTTATTATTGAAATCTTCTAAGATTTGGATTGTCTTACTAACTTTTTTTGTATCAATGTTTCTTGCTAATGACCTAATCTTTTCATTGATTGTCTCATCTCTTTTAATTAAATCTTCCACTACACGGTTTCTCTTGGTTAGTCCGCCGTTAATACTTGCTTGTGCTTCTGTACCGATTAATCCTATTAATGCGAATACTACTAAAAATCTTGTTTTCATCTTTTTGTTATATTTAACGAATGATTACGATACAAATTTATTGTATTTTTCTAATATATGCAATCTTTAAATTATTATATTTTAATTCTTAAAAACCGTTAAAATTTGGTAATTTAGACTATAACAGAATTTTATTTCGAAAAATATCTAGAAAATTGGTAATTAGGTGGATTTTGGTAAAATATTAGAATTGTTTTATTTTAAAAAAGCTTCAAATAATTTAAAAATTCTTTAAAAAGTACAATTATTGATTGAATTTATTCATTGTTTTATCAATTCCCTCAAGGCAAAAATGGATGATTATCTCTTGAGTTCTTGATAAAATACCATTCATTTTCTCCATTTCAGTCTCTGAAAACTTTCCTAAGACATAATTTACTTGGTTTCCTTTATGAAAATTATCTCCAATTCCCATTCGTAAGCGGTTGTATTGATTGGTATTTAAGGTTTCTTCAACGGACTTTAAGCCATTATGTCCGCCTGCAGAACCTTTGGGTTTTGATCGTAGGGTTTCGAGTGGTAAAGCGAGGTCATCGACTAATATCAATAGATTTTCCATGGGTACCTTTAAGTATTTGATCCAATAATCGACTGCTTTACCCGATTGGTTCATAAAGGTATTGGGTTTTAACAGGTAAATATTTTTTCCTTTGTATCGGAATTGTGTCATGCTACCATAGCGTACCTCTGTAAATTTAAGTCCTAATTCTTTGCCCATTTCATCTAATGCCATAAAACCGATATTATGTCTGGTGAACATATATTCGATGCCTATATTTCCTAGACCGACTATCAGATAATTATTCATTTAATTTCTATTTATGAGATTAAAACTGGCTTGTGCGGTGGGCATAATTGTAATATCTGCAATATTTACATGGGCAGGGGCCTCTATCATATAGCGAATGACTTCTGCAATATCTTCTGCAAGCAGGGGTTTAAAACCGGCATATACTTGATTGGCTCTTTTTTGATCTCCTTTAAAACGGACTTTTGAGAATTCGGTATTGACTGCACCGGGTGCGATGGAAGATACCTTGATGGAATAAGGGTTAAAATCCATGCGCATGCCTTGGGTTAAAGCTTCTACGGCAAATTTTGAGGCACAATATACACCGCCATTAGGGTAAACAAATTTACCGGCAGTTGAGGATAGATTTATGATATGTCCTGAATTTCTTTCTACCATGCCAGGTGAGATTAATCGGGAAATATATAAAAGTCCTTTTACATTTATGTCCATCATTTTATCCCAATCTTCTGTGTCTCCAAGGTGGATAGACTCTAAACCATGGGCATTTCCGGCATTATTAATTAGGACATCAATTTTTTTCCATTCTTGTGGTAGGCTTTCGAAGGCCGATTGGACGGCCTTTTTATCACTTATATCGAAAATTAATATTTTGGTTGGAACTTGCAGGTTTTTGGCTAATTCTTTTAATGAATCTTCTCTTCTTCCTGTAAGAATTAATTCATAACCTTCTTTATTCAAAGCCAAGGCTGTTGCTTTTCCAATTCCCGAACTTGCTCCTGTTATGAATATTTTTTTAGTCATAATTCTTAATTGCTTCATATAAAACAATTCCTGTGGCAACTGAAACGTTTAAGGATTCGATTTTACCTAATTGGGGGATTTTGACGCGGGCGTCTGAAATTTGCTGAAGCGAGTCTGAAATTCCATTTTCTTCGGAACCCATAATAATGGCTAAAGGGCCTTCATAGGATTCTTCATGGTAAAATTTAGTCCCTTTTTCTGTGACAGAAACGATTTTTAAACCTGATTCTTTTAAATTCTTTACGGCCTCTTCAAACCGTTCCTCTCTACAAACTGGTAAATGGTTTAATGCCCCAGAAGAGGTTTTCATGGCATCTCCATTGATTTGGGCAGCTCCTTTAGAAGGAATGAGAATGGCATGAACCCCTGCACTCTCAGCTGTTCGGGCAATGGCTCCAAAATTCCTTACATCGGTAATTCGATCTAAAATAAGAATAAAGGGGTCAATCCCTTGCTCAAATTTTTCTGCAACGATATTATCAATTTTCGCATAATTCACCATAGAAGTAAAAGCAATGACCCCTTGGTGATTTTTGCGGGTAATTCTATTGAGTTTTTCCATGGGTACTTTTTGAACAAAAATACCACGGGCCTCTGCTAATTCTTGGATTTCGGTTTTTCCTAATTCACGTTGAATTAAGATTTTATCAATCTCTTTTTCAGATTGAAGGGTTTCTAAAACCGTCTGTATACCAAAAACATAATCTGCTTTATCTGTTTTTGGGGTGGTATAATGAAAAGTTCTTTTTCTACCTTGGAAATTTTCTGACATAGAATCTAATTGAATCACAAAGGTACAAATCTTATGATAATTATTTACCTTTGTGTCAATGGAAATTACAAATGCCCTTATTGAGGAATATATTGAGCAATTTTCGCAGAAGGAGCCGGAGCTTTTACAGCGTTTGAACCGGGAGACTCATGTGAAAATCTTGCAACCTCGGATGTTATCAGGGGCTATTCAAGGACGATTTCTTTCTTTGATTTCGCATTTATCTGCTCCGAGATTGATCCTGGAAATTGGTACTTATACGGGTTATTCAGCTTTATGTTTGGCTGAAGGTCTTCGGGCTGATGGCAAAATTATGACCATTGATATCAATGAGGAATTAGTTGATTTTACCAAAAAATATTTTGATGAGTCTATTTATAAGGACCAAATTGACTATCGCATTGCTGATGCCAAGGAGGCGATAAAGGATATTAATCAAGAAATTGATTTATGTTTCATTGATGCAGATAAAAAATCGTATCCTTTGTATTTGGATTTGGTCGTGCCAAAAATGCGGAAAGGGGGCGTGATATTGGTGGACAATGTTTTATGGGATGGGAAAGTGGCTGAAGAGGATAAGCAAGATAAGACAACAAATTTATTAAGAGAATTTAATGATAAGGTAAGGCAGGATCCCCGATTACAACCTGTTTTATTACCTTTAAGAGATGGTATATATTTAATCCGCGTGCTATAATGGCTATTATAATGATTGACGACACTGTTTTGAGCAGTGAGATTACCGAAGAACATTTTGTATGTGATTTAACTAAGTGCAAAGGGCAGTGTTGTATTGAAGGGGATATGGGAGCACCTTTAGACAAAGAAGAATTGCCTATTTTGGAAGAAATTTATCCGAAGGTAAGGGAATATTTATCCGATGAGGGGAGGGCCGCCATTGAAAAACAAGGTACGCACGTGGTGGATGAGGATGGAGATTATTGTACCCCTTTGATTGAGGATAGGGAATGTGCTTATGCCATTTATGATCATAAAAACACCTTGAAATGCGGAATAGAACAGGCTTATTTAGATGGAAAAATTTCCTGGAAAAAACCTATTTCTTGTCATTTATACCCCATTAGGATTTCAAAATTGGAAGATTATTGGGCGCTTAATTACCATCGGTGGGACATCTGTGCGGATGCTTGTAGTTTGGGGAAATCTCTTCAAGTTCCTTTATTTCAATTCTTAAAAGAACCTTTAATTAGACGATTTGGGGAAAAATGGTTTAAAGAATTAGAACAAGAATATGAAGATAGGAAAGCCATGGAATAATTAAATGCCATTGGCAATCCGATTGATTCGTTTATTCATATAAGGACCTGGATTTTTCACTGCGTATTTTTTCGGACTTGGTAAAACTGCAGCCAAGGCGGCGGCTTCTCGTTTGCTGGCCTTGGAGGCGGAATGGCCGAAATACCGTTTGCAACCTTCTTCCATTCCAAAAGTATTGATGCCTGTTTCAGCAACATTTAAATAGACTTCCAGTATTCGATCTTTCGACCAAAACAATTCGATTAAGACGGTGAAATAAGCTTCTAAAGCTTTTCTGAAATAGGATTTATGTTGCCAAAGGAAGACGTTCTTTGCAACTTGTTGGGAAATGGTTGAGCCCCCGCGGATGGTCTTTCCCTTTTGATTTTTTTCAAAGGCTTTTTTCATTCCTTGAAAATCAAAACCAAAATGATCATAGAATTTCTGATCTTCTGAATAAACTACCGCTTTGGGGATATTGGTGGATAATTCATCCAAGCTTTTCCAGGTATATTGAATACTAGAGGGTTTTCCATTTATCATGGCCTCTATTTTTCTTGATAGCATGGTGGTGGTCGTCGGCACGGGCAAAAACCGAAGGAGGATCACCCATGAGATGGTAATTAGAAAGAAATATTTAAAGAATTTTAGTATCATTTTGTTTTATTAGAATTAATTTCACGCGGTGCCTGCATAATTCGCATTAATCACTCTTCACTCATTATTAATTCCAAACTTATTTCATCTGCTATCAGTTTTCCTTCGAAATTTAGTATTAAAAATTCTTTTTCGATTCTTGCGAGTCCTTTTTTTTCAAGATTTTCTACATATTTATCTGGAAAAATTTTATTTAAACGAATAAAATCTGTTTTTAGTTTGGGTAGATTAATTCCCCATTTGGTTCGGATATTGGTCAGGATATATTCGTTTATTTTATCAGATTCTGTCAATATTTCTTTTTCAAAATAGGCTTTTTCTTCTTTTAGGAATAGATTGTATTTCGCATTATTGGCGATATTCCATTGTCTGCTTGAGCCATTATAACTATGGGCGCTGGGTCCTATGCCCAGATATTCTTCGTTTCTCCAATAGGAGGTATTGTGTTTTGAATAGGCCTTATTTCGCGCAAAATTGGAGATTTCATAATTTTCAAATCCTTGATTTTCCAATTCTTGGTAGAGAATGTCCATAAATTGGGCATGTTCATGGTTCTCAAAATCGGTCAATTTGCCTTGTTTTTTCCATTTCCCAAAAACGGTATTTGGTTCAATGGTGAGGTTATAGGCTGAAATATGGTTGATGTTTCTTTGGGAGAGTGATTGGATATCTTGAATAAGTGATTGCGGGGTTTGTTTGGGCAAGCCATACATTAAATCCGCTGAAAGGCTATTAAAACCGTATTTTTCACATAAATCCAAGGCCTTAAATGAATCTTTGGCCTGATGATTTCTATTGAGATTTTTCAATATGGAATCTTCAAGGCTTTGAATTCCGAGGGAAAGTCGGTTAATTCCAAGTTCTTTCCAAAAACCTAATTTTTCTTCTTGAATATCTTCTGGATTGGATTCGATGGTTATTTCAACATTATTTTTTAAGGAATAATGAGAATGAATTTTTTCAAATAGAAGGTCAAAATCTTTATTTTCTAGAAGAGAAGGGGTTCCTCCTCCGAAATAGACGGTTTCTAATTCTTTTTCGCTTAGATAATCTTTAGACAAATCCAATTCCTTCAACATGGATTGGATTAAATTCTCTTTCAATTGGGTATTGGTAGAAAAATGAAAATCGCAATAATGGCAGGCTAAATGACAAAAAGGGATATGTAAATAAAGATGCATTAGGCTTTTGGCTCAAAGATTAGGCGCGCAATTTGATCTTCCACAAACATTTCATTGGCTAAACGTTGAATATCTTCTTGGCTTACCAATTCAATATTATCAAATATTTCAGGAAGGGTTTCAATTTTTTCTTTGTCCAATAAGGATTTCGCCATCATGAGCATGAAATTTGAATTTGATTCCTCTGCCATGGCCAATTGTCCTTTCAGCTGGGTTTTAACTTTTTTCAGATAATTCGTTGAAAGACTTTTCGATTTGATTTTATCCAGTTCTTCAAAAATAATTTGAAGAGCTTTTTTGATTTGTTTTTTTTCTGTGCCGAAATATATTGCCCAAAATCCTGCATCTAAATAAGAGGTAAAACTTGCTTCTATTTGATAGGTTAGACCTTTTCTCTCTCTAACTGCTAGGTTAAGGATAGAATTCATGCCGGGTCCGCCCAGTAAATTAATTAGCATAAAGAAAGGGAGTCTATCGGGGTGATTGATTTGAAAGGAATTATTTCCTAGGGCAATCTGGGCTTGTGTTGAGGGGCGATTCACCACCTTTTCAATGGCTTGATAGAAATTTGGTTGAACTCGAGATCGCTGAGTTCTTTTTTCTGGGATAGCTCCGAGATATTTTTCAGCCATCTTAAAGATTTGTTCGTGGGATTGTTTACCAACCACTGAAACGACAATTTTATGGGTGTCGATATTTTCCTGATAAAATTCCTTAAGGGAATCCGTTGTAAAGGAATTGACGGTTTGATTCCGACCGAGGATATTCATCCCTAGGGGATGATTGGGAAATAGGATTTCATCAAAATCATCTTGGATGGCATCTTCTGGGCTATCATAATACATGGCCATTTCTTCCAAAATTACCGTTTTTTCTTTTTCTATT
>CAZXZK010000025.1:7618-12410 GCA_964645295.1 uncultured Cytophagales bacterium
ATATCCGTTAAAAGTCGAACCGCTTTTTCCAGATGATTATGTAAAATACTAGCATGGAAACAAACTTTTTCTTTGGTGGTATAGGCGTTTAATTCTCCTCCGAATACCTCCAAATAATTGATGATATTCAGGTTAGATTTGGTTTCCGTCCCTTTAAAAGCCATATGTTCCCAAAAATGAGCGATTCCTTGATTATCATTGGATTCATCTCTTGAGCCAACATCCAGCATGAATCCAATATGGGAAATCTCTGTGGAGAAAACCTGTTTATGGACAATCCGTATACCATTTTTCAGGCTATGTATTTGAATATTTTGGCTCATTAATTTTTTCTAGCAAGTAGGTATAAAACGGCCATTCGAACAGCGACACCATTTTCCACTTGATCCAATATGATGGAATGGGGAGAGTCTGCCGCATCTGAGGAAAGTTCCACTCCTCGATTTCTTTGTCGAGACTTTCTAACATCGCTCGATTTATTCCAAAACTTTGTGAATATTCTCTGAGTGACGGGAAATATTTTATCTGCTGGCGTTCCAGCTGAATTCTTAAAACATTCGCAGCGTCGCACCATTGAAGCGTTTCCCTGACATCATGTGAGACCTCTACACCTAATTCCTGGATATGCTTGGGGATCAGGGTTGAGGGGCCACAAATCCGAATATTGGCACCTTGTAATTTCAGAGCCAATATATTCGACAAGGCTACTCTTGAATGAAGAATATCACCGATGATGGCGATATTTTTTCCCTCTAAATCTTCTCCTAGTTTTTCTCTTAAGGAATAGGAGTCTAATAAGGCTTGTGTAGGATGTTCGTGTGTGCCATCACCTGCATTGATTATATTGGCTTTTACATGTTTGGCAAGGAAATGTGGGGCACCCGGACTTTCATGACGCATGACAATCATGTCTACCTTCATGGCAAGAATATTATTAACGGTATCGAGTAGGGTTTCTCCTTTTTTTACTGAGCTTCCAGAGGCAGAAAAATTGACCACATCTGCTGAGAGTCTTTTTTCCGCCAATTCAAAAGAAAGTCTGGTTCGAGTTGAGTTCTCAAAAAAGACATTGGCAATGGTGATATCATTCAGGGAAGGTGTTTTCTTAATTGGCCGATTGATGACCGATTTAAATTCCTTGGCTGTTGACATGATTGCTTCCAGTCCTTCTCTATTCAAGTCTTTGATTCCCAATAAATGAGGCGAGCTAAGCATATTTTATTTTGTTATTAACCAAATTTTATCTTTTTTATGACCTTGTTCTTTCCATTCGACTAATACTTTTTCGGTATTTAGGGTATTGACATGCTTACCAATATAGTCTGGACTGATGGGCAGGTCTCTGTTGTAGATACGGTCAATCAAGACGCAAAGTTCTACTTTCGCGGGGCGCCCGAAGGAGTTCATTGCATCCATTGCGGCTCTTACCATTCTTCCCGTAGCAATGACATCATCTACTAAGATGACGCGTTTATTATCTAAAATAAAATTAATTTCTGTTTGATTGGGTTTGATGATTTCATCCCTACTTCTTAAGTCATCTCGATAAAAACTCGCATCAAGTTTTCCGATGGAATAGGTTTGATTAGATTCTTTATCTAGATTTTCTTTTAAGCGGTGGGCAAAATAAACTCCTCTAGGTTGTAAACCTACAATGACTGTTTCAATACCTTCAATTTGATTTTCAATGATTTCTTGACATAACCGGGAAATGGTTATTTCAAGTAATGGGCTGGAAAGTATCAGCTTAGGGTCCATCATCTTTTGTGCAAAATTAGAAAAATATTCCTTAATATTCAAAAAAATTAAAAATAGGCCTTGTTGGAGTCAAATTTAGGTAGTTCTAAATCCTTATCTGAAACCAAAGGATTTTCAATACCCCATTGGATATTCAAGGTGGAATCATTGTAAATAATTCCATCTTCCAATTCTTTGTTCCAAAATGCGGTACATTTGTAAACAAAAATAGTGTCCTCCAAGGCAACAAAACCATGAGCGAAACCGATGGGTACATATAACATATTCCCCAAATCAGCCGTTAAGAAAAAGGATTTATGTTTTCCGAAAGTCGGGGAATCTTTTCGTAAATCGACTACTACATCCATGACAGAACCTTGCATACAACGAACTAATTTTCCTTGTCCGTGAGGATTATGCTGGAAATGTAAACCTCGTACGACTCCTTTTATGGAATAAGAAAAATTATCTTGAACGAATTCTTCTGTAATTCCAACTGCAGAAAATTTTTCTTTATTATACGACTCGTAAAAATGACCTCTGGTATCTGGAAATTTTGTTGGAATACACTCTATTAAACCGGGGAACTCGGAAGTTTGAAATTGCATATATGAAAGGCTTTTTTTTAAAAGTCTAAATTTATCCATTTTGATTTATACTCGCAATCTTAATGCTCGATTTTTCAATTGCAGGAATGTTAAATTAATTTCTTAATTTTGAAGGTACATTTCCGACAATCGTATGAATTATTCCGAATTATTCCAGCAAATTAAAACAAAATCTTCTTTTTTATGTGTTGGCTTAGATTCAGATATACGGAAAATTCCATCCAGGTTTTTATCCGAATCGGATCCGGTATTTAGTTTTAATAAGGCGGTCATTGATGCTACAGCAGATTATGCAGTTGCCTACAAACCGAATATTGCTTTTTATGAGGCTATGGGTCCAAAGGGTTGGGAGGCCTTGGCAAAAACCATGGAATATATTCCCAATGAAATCTTTACCATTGCAGATGCGAAAAGGGGGGATATTGGAAATACCTCGAAAATGTATGCCCAAACTTTCTTTGATAAATCAAGCGCTGGTTTGGATTTTGATTCGGTGACAGTTGCACCCTACATGGGAATTGATTCTGTTTCTCCTTTTTTAGAATTCAAAGATAAATGGGTGATTTTATTAGCATTAACTTCCAATGCGGGGGGATTGGATTTTCAATTATTTGAAGATGCCCAAGGTAAAAAATTATACGAAGAAGTATTGCATAAATCTCAGAAATGGGGGAATATTGATAATTTGATGTACGTGGTTGGTGCCACTCGTCCGGAATATTTAGAAGGAATCCGTCAAATTATTCCAGATCATTTTCTTTTGGTGCCGGGGGTTGGAGCACAGGGAGGCTCTTTGGAGGAGGTAGTGAGGCATGGTATCAACAAACAGGTTGGTTTATTAGTTAATTCTGCAAGAGGAATTATTTATGCTGGAGAGGATACCTATACTTCTGCTAAAAGAGAAGCTAAGATTTTACAAGAGACCATGTCTGATTTATTGGATAAATATTGCTAAGTAGATAAAAATATGACCATCATTCAAGCCCAAGTAGAACATGCTGCCATTATTGAAGATATGGCAAAGCGTATTTGGCCAATTGCGTATAATAACGTCATTTCCGCCGAACAAATAGATTATATGTTAAAATGGATGTATTCCAAAGAAAAGGTAGAAAAGGAAATTCAGGAAGGCCATGTTTATTATTTGGCTGAATGGGAGGGAGAATTTGTCGGTTATGCAGGAATTAGTATCTTAGATGAGCAAGATGTAAAATTGCATAAACTATATCGTTTACCTGATTTAAAATATAAAGGAATAGGGTATGATTTATTAAATACCTGCATTGCTCAGGCAAAAGTTTGGAATCGAGATTATTTAATCTTGAATGTGAATAAATACAATGCAGCAGTAAAATTCTATTTGAGAAATAATTTTTCTATTAGAAAAGAAATAGTTTTAGATATAGGAGAAGGATTTGTGATGGATGATTATATTATGGAAATTAAATTATAAACCGAAAATACGATGAAATTATTACGTTTTGGGAAGGCTGGAGAGGAGAAACCAGGAGTTTTTGAAGGTGGCAAGATATTGGATCTTTCTAGCCATTTTTCAGATTTTGATCGAAAATTTTTTAACCAAGGTGGTCTCGAAAAATTAAAAGAAATTTTAGCCAGCGATTCTAGTTTAAAGGAAATTGAACCGCATACCCGTCTGGGATCTTGTGTGGCTCGTCCGGGCAAGGTATTATGTATTGGATTGAATTATTCGGATCATGCTAAGGAATCTGGGATGGATATTCCAAAAGAACCGATTCTTTTTCAGAAAGGATCGAATACTGTGGTAGGACCGAATGACCCAGTCATCATCCCTCGAAATTCTCAGAAGACAGATTGGGAAGTAGAATTGGGTGTGATTATAGGTAAAGACGCTCGTTATCTTAATTCTCCGGAGGAATCGTTGGATTATGTGGCAGGGTATTGTATATCGAATGATGTTTCAGAGAGGGCTTTTCAATTGGAAAGAGGAGGCCAATGGACGAAAGGTAAATCTTGTGATAATTTTAATCCGATTGGCCCGTATTTGGTAACTAAGGAGGAGGTTGAAGATCCTCAGAGTTTAAAAATGGAATTGTGGGTGAATGGAGAAAAGAAGCAGGATGGGTCTAGTAGTACAATGATTTTTAATGTAAAATATTTAATTCATTATTTATCTCAATTTATGACGCTGGAAGCAGGTGATTTAATCACGACAGGAACTCCTCCTGGGGTTGGGATGGGACAAAAACCTCCTCAGTATTTAAAAGCAGGAGATATCATTGAATTGAGTATTGAAGGATTAGGTAAACAAAAACAAGTCTGTATAAACGCATAAATACCATGATGAATTGGGAGAAAAAAGGTGTTTTATATAAACCAAGTGGGGAATTGGCTCATAGTCGTTCCCATGCGCAAGTGCCATTTGCCTATCCACACAAAAATGGTTTGCGTTTCTATATTTCTTCTCG
>CAZXZK010000025.1:12420-17895 GCA_964645295.1 uncultured Cytophagales bacterium
AGGGTTTTTCTCGTCCAACTTTTATTGAAGTCGATAAAAATGATCTGACAAAAATAAACTATATCCATGATGAGCCAGTGATGGATTTAGGCCGACCAGGGGAAAATGATGAAACAGGTGTGATGCCATCATGGTTTGTTAACCAGCCCAATGGGGATATATGGTTATATTATACGGGGTGGAGTTTGATACCGGGGTCTTATCGCTTATCGATTGGCTTGGCGGAAAGCAGAGATGGGGGTTTAAGTTTCCATAAAATGTTTCGTGGACCCATCATGGATCGGTCCATTTATAATCCTATTTGGGCAGCGCAACCAGCAGTTTTATACCATAATGGGCAATGGATGATGTGGTATATTTCCGGACAAAAATGTGAGATGATTCATCAGTACCCGGAACCATATTATGATTGCCGAGTAGCTGTTTCAGACGATGGAATACATTGGAATCCTACGGGTGATATTGCCATTGGTTTTGATGATTTTTTACATGCAGTAGGAAGACCATCTGTATGGGTAGAAGGGGGGATCTTTAAAATGATTTATTCCTATCGCAATACGGTAGATTATCGAACCAATCGAAATCAATCCTATCGTTTGGGCTATGCAGAATCTAAAGATGGTTTTAAATGGGAAAGAAAAGATGCATTAGTTGGTATCGCCAAATCGGATAATCCGCAGGATTTTGATTATGAGATGCAAAATTATGCTAACCGTTTTGTGTGGAAAGATAAACAATACCTCGTTTATAATGGGAACGGGTTCGGGCGTTCTGGCTTTGGTTTGGCAGTGAAAGATTTAGATTAAGTAGATAGAAATTATAGACTTGAATATACCCAAGTCGGATTTGTATCTTTCTAAGAATTTTTGGTAAATAAATAAGATAGTCCTATATTACGATATAGGACTTTTTTTTAACTAAAATTTTTCAATTACCATGAGTAATCGCCGTTCATTTTTAAAAGGAACTCTTTTAGGAGGAATTGCTGGAGCCATTCCTGCAGGTACTGTTTCATCTTGTACTGCTGGAGGATCCAGTGTTTTAACTAGTTCGGGAAAGGCCTCTAAAACAGGCAAAATAACTTTCTTGCAAACCACCGATGTGCATTGTCAATTGCACCAGCATGATGAATTATTTTGGGAGAATGAGGAGATTGTTTTTAGGAGAACGGGAGGTTATGCGCATTTATCCACTGCCTTAAAGAAATTAAAGTCGGAGAATCCTGATAATACCATTGTGATGGATACTGGGGATATGTTTCAAGGATCTATGTTATCGGTAATGACAGAAGGAGAGGCCTTTATTCCTATTTTAAATGCGATGAATTATGATTTATATCATCCGGGAAACTGGGAGGTAGTTTATAATAAGGATAGAATGCAGGAGATGTTAGGTTCTTTAAAATCTCCAAAAGTTTGTACCAATATGTACCATGATTTAGGAGATGGGAAGCGGGGAGAATTAATTTTTCAGCCCTACCAGATATACAATAAATTAGGAGTCAAAATTGGTTTTTTAGGGTATACGGATCATTTAGTACCGAAGAGGCAATCACCACTTTATTCCAAAGGGATTATTTATACCGAAGCAAAGGAGAATTTAAAGCATTATGTGGAGGTATTAAGAAATCAGGAAAAATGTGATTTAGTAATCATTCTTTCGCATATGGGGCTTTCACAGCAGATAGCATTGGGGAATCATCCGGATTGTGAGGGGGTAGATTATATTTTTGGTGCGGATACCCATGAAAGGGTAAGAAAACCAATTCAAGCCAACTATACGAAGATTGTGGAGCCGGGGGCTTTTGGATCTTTTGTAGGGAAATTGGAGATTGCGGTAGAAGATGGAAAAATGGGGGAACATCATTATGAATTAGTGGAGGTGGATCCGAATAGATTCCCTGCCGATGAAGAAATGGTAAAGATTGTAGAAGAATTGGAGAAACCCTATAAAGAGGAAATAGATACTGTAATAGGATATTCTAAACAACCATTATACCGATATTTTGTGGTTGAAAACACCATTGATACCATGATTGTGGATGCCCTTAAGTGGAAAATCAAGGTGGATGTGGTATTGTCAAACGGATTTAGATTTTGTCCGCCAAGAATTCCAGATGAATCAGGCCTAGTACCGATTACCGAGGGCTATTTATATGATATGTTACCGGTGGAGGCGACTGTTCGCACGGGAAAGGTGAAAGGGAAGCAATTATTAGCTTGGTTGGAGAAAGAATTACAGAATGTATTTGCGGAGGATGCTTCCAAGCGATTTGGAGGCTGGGTTGTCCGTTTTAAGGGGATGCAAGTAGAGTTTAAGGCTTTTGCTGATTTAGGGGAGCGTGTGCAGAAGGTTGTGATTGGCGGAGAACCATTGGATTTAAACAAAGATTATACGATATGTGCTTGTGAGCGCGAGGGGGATCCGGAGGATGTATTATGCAGGATGACCGGGGTAAGTGAAACCAAAAATACAGAATATACGCTTCATGGGGTGGTGAAGGATTATTTAAAGGAATTCTCTCCTGTTAACCCAGAATTAAGACATGATTCCAAGGTGTTAGATGCTCCATTGACTTTATTATCACAAGTATCTGGAGTGGATTATAAATTTGTTTAGAGGAAGGTCCAAAACCTAGAAAGACATTTGTCACCAACCTTTTAATTTAAGTTAATTAGGATGGACGGATAGAATAATCTGGATGAATTTTGTTTGTTGATTTTATCAATTTCCTGTTAGGAGGAAAGTGAATTTTGCTTTGGAAGAAATATCACAATAAAGGCGCTTGATAATCCTTTAATTGTGCCATTAAATCTTGATAAAGCTCTTGGGCTTTTTCAGGATTTTTTGTTTTTAAGTCCGTCTCCTCTGAAATGTCCGTGATTAAATTATATAATTCATAACTCTGCTTCCTCCACGAATAAACCAGTTTCCAATCGCCTTTTCGAATGGCCGAATAGAAATTGATTCCCGGTCCATCCTCGTTTGTCCATTTGATCGGATAATGCCAAATGAAAGTTCTTTCCTCGAGTTTTTTGGATGGATTCATTAAATACTCCAACCAAGATTTCCCATCTATTTTTTGCGAATATTTCGCCTTTTCAATAGATGCCATTTCTAAAATGGTTGGGAAAATATCCTCCACAATGACCGGCTGATCGATGCGGATATTTTTTTCTTTTGAAAAAGGATAATAAACAATCAACGGATTTCTTATTCCTCCCTCATAGACTGATCCCTTCCCCGAACGTAATGGTAGATTATGTTCATGACTAGGCTTTGCCCGTGGAGGCGATAATGCCAAGCCCCCATTGTCTGAAGTAAATAAGATAATCGTATTTTCAAATTCCCTTTTTTCCTCTAAAAATTGCATTAAATCTCCCAAAGCCTTATCCACTCCTTCAATTAAACTGGCATAATCGGCTTCCATCTTTTCAAGTCCTGCATCAAGATATTTTTGAGTGAACCGAGGGTCTCCCATGATGGGTGTATGAACGGCATAATTAGAAAAATGCAGGAAGAAGGGATGTTTCTTTTGAATGGGCCATTCCAAGGCTTTTAAAGTTTCCAAACTTAAAGCTTCGGTCAGGAAGGTATCCGTTCCATGAAATTCTTGTAAATCTTGAACCGCCTGGGCCTGGGGATCATTATCGGGTTTATTTCCGTAATTTTTTTCTCCATAATAAGATTGAGGATGTCCGGCAGAGCCTCCGGCAATATTTACCAAAAAACCGAGGTTTTTTGGATTAGAACCAGGTGTTCCGTTGGAGGCCCAATGGGCCTTTCCTACATGGATGGTAAAATAGCCATTTTCCTTTAAAATTTCTGGTAGGGGTGTGGCGTATACGGTTCCTTCCACATTCGGTTGAGGAGATAAACCATGGATATTCCAATCCACTGATTTCATTTCAGGGTCTGGATTATTGGTATTTTTTCCATAAAATGGGTGGGTCCAATTTAATACTTGATGGTTCGCCGCATTCATGCCTGTAATCATTGAAACTCGCGTAGGAGTGCATACAGGGGTATTATAGGCATTAGTAAATGAAAAACCCCCATTGGCGAGTTTTTCCAAATTGGGGGTTTTATAAATTTGATTGGTTTTAGTAGCCTTGTTCCAAAGGGGAACAGAAATATCCTGCCATCCTAAATCATCCACTACAAATAAAACAATATTTGGCCGGGATTTATCTTGTGAAAAAGCTAAAAAAGAACTTAAGGAAATTAAAATAATTATTAGCTTTTTCATGACTGATATGCTTATTTAAAACCAAATTTCTTTAATCCTTCATGAGAAATATTAATGGCCTCTTGAGCAGTCATTTCGTCAAAAGTTTGATCCTGCTCTACAAAATAATATTCCATGCCAGATTGGTCTTTATGCTCTAAGATTTTTCCGAAATCAATCGTTCCTGTTCCTACAGGAGCGAATCTTCCTAAGGTATCCATGTCTTTTATATGCCAAGATTTGAATCTTCCTTGGTATTTTTCCATATAGGCAATTGGATCTTGCTCAGCTTTCGTCACCCAATAAAGATCCATTTGGAAATTCACAAGTTCAGGATTTACATTTTCCAGTAAATAATCCATCACCATATTTCCTTCAGAATCTTTATCAAATTCAAAATGGTGATTATGGTATAATAATTTTAATCCAGCAGCATTGGCTTTTTCACCCATTTGATTTAGAATATTTACTAAATCTTTTGCTGTTCCTTCCATATAAATTTTACCTTCGGCAGGATCATATTTAAACATGCCCATTGGAGGTACTGGAATAACAAAATACTGGAAGCCAGCAGCCTTAGCAGCAGCCAATTCTATATCTATATTTTCTAAAGTGGCAGAAGATTGGTGGGTCGAGATTAATTTTAGTCCTTTTGATTCTACCAATGCTTTGAATTCAGCAGGTTCCATTCCGTAATATTTTCCTTCGGCATAGCCAGCAGCCTCTAAATTTATATAACCAGCATCCGCGACGGCTTGTAAAGTTGAATCAACATTCTGACCCATGTCATTTCTTAGGGTATAAAGCGCTAATCCACCAAAATTGGATGATTCTTCTGTTGTCTCTTGGTTGGAAGTACAACTAAATAGGCTGATTGAGGTAATTGCAACCAATGCCAATAGCATCAATTGTTTTAAATTCGATTTTTTCATTTTGTTCAACTAAAATTAAGTTTTGATTTTAAAATTTTTGTAAATTACCAAAATGAAATTTATTATCAAAATCTCCTTATTGCTCTTAGGTTTGCTCCCTTTGAGTTCTCAGGCGCAGTTTCGTGTCATGACCTTCAATATTCGTATGGATACAGAATCAGACGGAATTAATCAATGGAAAAACAGGAAGCAACATTGTTCCGAATTAATTCTTTTTCATCAAGCAGATATCATTGGTGCGCAGGAGGCTTTTATTCATCAAATTCAAGATTTAAAAATCCATTTAGAGGAATATAAATGGATTGGAAAAGGAAG
>CAZXZK010000025.1:17906-24530 GCA_964645295.1 uncultured Cytophagales bacterium
TCGATACTTTTTGGTTGTCTGAGACCTGCGAGAAAGTGAGTTTTGGTTGGGATGCAGCTTGTAGAAGGGTGGTAACTTGGGGGCATTTTATAGAAAAATCTACCGGAAAAGATTTCTATGCTTTTAATACCCATTTTGATCATCAGGGGGAAGTAGCTAGACGAAATAGTGCAACCTTGATTATTAATAAAATTCAAGAAATTGCTGGAGAAAAACCTGCTATTTTATTGGGAGATTTTAATGCTAGCCCTGATCAAGAACCCATTCAAATTATTTTAAATAAAAAAAACCCACACCATTTAATGGATGCCGAGAAAATTTCCAAGCAAAGCCATTACGGTCCTTTTTCCACTTTTAACGGATTTGTAAAGGAACAAGCCGGAAGACATATTGATTATGTTTTCGTGAAAAATGGGGTAGAGGTTATACAACATGCTACCCATTCTGAACAATGGGAAAATCGGTATCCGAGTGATCATTTTCCCGTTTCTGCTTTAGTAAAAATTCCTTAAGATTTCGACCTTAAGAATTCTTGGTATTCTTCTTCAGTGAGTTTGTGTTTTCCGTCACAAAGAATCGATTCTGATCTACCACATCCGCAGATAGAGAACTTTTCACCATGTTTGATTGGATGACCATCCTCTCCAATTAATTCTACTTCACCTTCTAAGACTTTGATTTGTCCGCGTTCATTTCTAAAAAGTTTTACCTTAGACATCATTAAATTTAGTTAAATTTTTGCTTCTTCTTGTAAACTCAAGTTTAAACCAATAGTTTTACAAAATTACCAATTAATTAATCAAAAAAACACAATTTAAATTATGGCAGCTAATCCTGAAACCAAATTCCGCGAGTATCATCGATATTTAGGATTTTTCTTGGCCGGAATCATGGCTATTTATGCAATTTCTGGTATTGTACTTACCTATAGAGATACAGATTGGTTAAAAACCACTAAACATATTACCAGGGGAATTGAACCGGGTTTAACGGCCGATGATCTAGGTCCTAATTTGAAAATGAGGGTGACGGTAGAAAAGCAAGAAGGAGACATCATTTATTTTAATCGTGGAGGTTCTTATAACGCTGCCACAGGTTTAGCGGAATATGATGAAACGAGTCAGCCTTGGTTGATACAAAAAATGAATAACCTACATAAGATGACCTCGAGTAATCCATTGTCATTTTTAGCTGTATTTTTCGGCTTGGCTTTATTATTCTTTTCTGTATCGGCCTTTTTTATGTTTAAACCATCGGCAACTGCCTTCAAAAAAGGGATGTATTTTGCCGTAGCAGGGGCCATATTAACCATCATCCTTATTTTGGTTTAAAGTGTTTTGCCCAATTTTCTAACCACCATGAAAAATACATATTCAAAAACAGCTATGATGGTTGCACTTGTTCGTGCTGCCCATACAAAATTAGAAGAGGGGGAGATCTATCAAGATATATATGCATCGTATTTTGTGGATTTCCCCTATACCTTACTTTCCCAACATTTATTTTTATTTAATTTCGTTCGAAATAGTGTTTTGAAAAGGGTAAAAACGATACCTACCCAAAATCTATATCGGTCTCGATATGTTGAAGAGTATTTTAAAAAGCATCGAGAAGAATTTGGTACGGTAATAAATTTCAGTGCAGGGTTTGATGGATTCGCTTTAAAACAGGCAGAATTAAACCCAAACATAGAATTTATAGAGGTGGACCATCCATTAACCCAACAAAGGAAATTAGCCATTCTCCAAAAAAAACTACCGAAACTCTTCTATCAGAATCGAATAAGCTATATTTCAGTAGATTATGAGAAAGAATCCTTAGAGGAAAAATTTGAATTAAAATTAGATGAAATCCAAAAACCCGTATTGGGAATTTGGATGGGTACCAGTTATTATTTAAGAAAAGAGACAATCAATCAATTTTTATCCTATTTTTCTAGTAAATTTCCTCCCAAAAGTCGATTAATTTTTGACCTTGGACTAGCAGATAATGAATTAGGGAAGGAGGATCAAGCTATTTACAAAGAAATGGAGAATTATGTTAATCAAAAAGGGGAACCCATGCTTAGTAGGTTTAGCAGGGAGGAAATAGCGTGTTTTTCAAGAGACTATAATTTTGATATATTAGAAAAAAAATCAATTTTAGATTTAAATTACCATCAAGCCACCCCAACTTATTATCCAAAATCTGATTTTTCAGTTATTTTAGTTTTAGAAAACAGATGAAATTAGCTTATTTTGATTGCTATGAGAAATAACCAACACAAAGATATTCCTGGAAATCCGTCGACTGCCAAGTCGAGTGTATTTCAATTAAGAAAAACTGCAACAGCGGATAGTTTACGTGTTTTAAGCGTAGAGGATTGGAATTTTTGGCTTGAAAATGGATTTGTTGTTATTAAAAATGCGGTTCCCAGAGAACAAGCACTTCGCACAGCAGAATTTATTTGGGAGTTTGAAGAAAAAGATTCAAAAAATCCGGAAACTTGGTATACCGCTCCTCGCGCTGAAATACAGATGAAAGAATTAGCCGGAACGGGCATGGTGGAATGTTATAATAATCAATACCTTTGGAATAATCGTCAGACTCAACGAGTTTATGAGGCTTTTGTGGATATCTGGGGAACGGAAAAACTTTGGGTGACGATCGACAGAGCCAATTTAAATTTTCCTATTCGGCCAGGACATGAATATAAAGGATTTATTCATTGGGATTATGACCCGGATACTAAGCCTCAGAATGTTCAAGGTGTATTGGCATTGGCTGATCAAACCGATCCGAATATGGGAGGTTTTCAATGTATTCCTTGGTTATTTAGAAATTATGAAACTTGGAAACTGACGCAGCCAGAAGATCGAAATAAATTCATTCCCGATATTACAGGCTTAGAGGAGCATTTGGTGAAGGTGCCATTGATGGCTGGAGATTTGTTGATATTCAATAGCTCAGAGCCGCATGGAATTCGTCCTAATCATTCAGAAAAAGTCCGAATAGCCCAATATATTTCCATGATGCCTGCCCAGGAGGAGGATGCAGATTTAAAAGAATGGCGGATTAATTCTTGGAAGAAACGAATTGCACCAGAGGGCTATGCTTTTCCAGGAGATCCTCGAAATTGGGAACAAACAAAATATGAAATCGCTGAATTATCGGAACTTGGAGAGAAATTATTAGGACTGAAAAAATGGGAAGAGGGAAGAGTGAATAGTGAATAGTGAAGAGTGAATAGTGAATAGTGAAGAGTGAATAGTGAAGAGTGAATAGTGAAGAGTGAATAGTGAATAGTGAAGAGTGAAGAGTGAATATTTCAAAGTTCACAGTTCAAAGTTCAAAACTCATAGTTCATAGTTCATAATTCCCCCAAAGCCAATTCATTTGAAATAATATCAATGATTCTCATTCTTGCCTCCAAACTCATCCAAGCATTATGAGGGGTAATAAAACAGTTTGAAAGATTGATTAATGGATTATCTTTGGAAGGGGGTTCTTTTTCCAATACATCCAATAAAGCGGCTGCAATTTTTTGGGTCTTTAATGCCTGAGCAAGATCTTTTTCATTGATTAATATTCCTCTTGCTGTATTGACGATAACGGCTGTTTTTTTCATTTTATCGAGAGCACCAGCATTGATAAATCCGATATTTTCTGATGTAGCCGGACAATTTAAACTAATAAAATCTGCTTGCTCGTACAATTCATCTAGGGTTTTAAATGAATATTCATTTTTTAAATCTCGGGTATGATGGTAAATGACTTTCATGCCAAAGGCGTCTGCAATTTTAGCAGTCGCTTTTCCAATTGCTCCTAATCCAATAATTCCTATTACTTTGTCTTTTAATTCAATGATTGGATTAATTTGATAACAAAAATCAGGTTTTTTAGACCAATCTCCTTTTCGAACAGAATCACTGTGTTGGGCTACATGATTCGTATAAAATAGGATGAGAGAAAAGGCATGTTGTGCCACCGATTCTGTACCATAACCTGGCACATTCTTCACAGGGATATGCTGTTCTTTACAATATTCACTATCAATACAATTTATTCCTGTTGCTGAAACGATAATTTTTTTAAGATTTTTGAATAGGGGGATATTATCTTTGTTTAAAACATATTTATTGGTGATTAGAATTTCAGAATCCAACATATTTTCCGGTATTGGTTGGTCAACTAAACGGTCTAAATAGACCACGTTGCCGAATTTATCAAAAACATTTCTGTTGATATCATTTTGAAAAAGCGTATACCCGTCTAATATAGCAATTTTCATATTATTGAAGTTTGGGGTTGTTTTTATGTCTTTGGGAATCTCGTTGCGTTTTTTTTGCTAAATTTTCTTCTAAAGCCTTTGTTAAATCTATTCCAGTTTGGTTGGCAAGGCATATTAAAACGAATAATACATCAGCCATTTCCTCCTCTAATGATTTATTTTTATCAGAATTTTTTTCGGATTGATCCCCATATCTTCTAGCAATAACGCGTGCTACCTCACCTACCTCTTCAGTTAAGATGGCCATATTGGTGAGTTCACTGAAATATCGGACACCATGGGTCTTTATCCAGTCATCAACAATTTTTTGAGCTTCTTTAATTTCCATCTTTTGAATTTAGAATAATGGTGACTGGTCCGTCGTTGACCAAATTAATTTTCATGTCTGCTCCGAATTTACCTGTTTGAATTTTCTTTTGAAAATTTTCTTCCAAACTTTCAATCATTTTTTCATAGAGAGGAATGGCTATTTCTGGTTTTGCTGCCTCGATAAAACTGGGTCGATTTCCTTTGCGAGTTTGGGCATTTAGGGTAAATTGACTGACCAATAATATTTCACCTTGAATTTGTTTGAGGGAAAGATTCATTTTTCCGTCCTCATCTGAAAAAATCCTTAATCCGATGATTTTATTTGAAAGGTATTCTATATCCTTTTCGGTATCAGATTCATGGATTCCAAGGAGAACCAAAAAACCTCGTTTGATGGAGGAAAAAAGGTGGCCTTCAATGGATAAACTTGCCTGAGAAACTCGCTGAATCAGAGCAATCATTTATAATAATAGGTAAACGATTAAGAAATATACTCCATAACCAAGGATATCATTGGTTGTGGTTATAAATGGACCACTAGCAATGGCTGGATTAATATTTAATCGATTTAATATCAGGGGAGTAATTGTGCCCATTAAGGAAGCTAGTAATACAACTGAAAAAATGGATAAACTTACGGTAGAGGATAATAAAATTTCTCCACCATCAATCATCAGAGAAAATCCAAAAGTAAAGATGCTGGCGATTAAGCCATTTAAAATGGCCACAATTAAAACTTTTTGAAGACGTGTCCATAATGAATTGTCTAAACCTGTGTTTTTATCAGCCAGGGATTGCACAATGAGGGAAGAAGATTGAATTCCAACATTTCCTCCGGTAGAACCAATTAATGGAATGAAGGCCGAAATAGCTGGAATACGGGATATTTGGTCATTGTATTGGTCGATAATTTTTGCAGCCAGGAAACTTCCAACCATACCACCGATAAGCCAGGGTAAGCGGGCTCGGACTAATCTCCAGACGGAGTCATCTTCTTCCACATCTTCGGAATAACCCGTGATGGCTTGCACATTTTCTTGTGCAGATTCGGTGATAAAGTCGATTACGTCGTCAATCGTAATTCGACCCAGTAGTCTGCCTTGAATATTGGTTACAGGAATGGATTCGAAATCGTATTTCTGCATCAAGTTTGCAACCTCTTCCCCTTCTGTATAGGTCATAACAGACACGATATCAGGGTCATAAATATCTTCTATTTTCGATCCTCTTTTTGCAATGACAATATCACGAATCGAAAGGTAACCAAGAAGGATGCCGTCATCATCTACTACATAAACCGTATAGACTTTTTCTACATCCTCGGCTTGTCGCCTTATTTCCTCTACACATTCAGTGACAGTCTGTTTTACATTGATTTTTATCAATTCTTTTTGCATTAATCCACCTGCACAGTCTTCGTCGTAATGCATTAAATCAATAATGAAACGCGCTTGTTCTCTGTCTGGGAGCAAGGCAATCACTTCTTCACGAATTTTTACAGCTTGTTCATTGAGAATATCAACGGCATCGTCGGAATCAATTTCATTGATAAAACTAGCAATTTCCTCAGAATTGAAGTTTTTTAAGAGTGATTTGCGGTCATCTGAATCCAAAGAGGAGATGATTTCTGCGCCAACTTTTTTTTCGATTAATTGAATAATATATCTGCACTGCGGGCCATCAAGCTCATAGAGAATACTGGTGATATCAACCGGATACAGATCTTCTAAGATTGTCTTTAAGAGCGCTTTATTATCAGATTCAATTAAAGAAACAATTTCTTCTAAGAACTCTTTGGTTAATTCAAAGGGAGCAAATTGTGGTTGCTGATTTTGAATTTCCATAGATTATAGTTTTTCTAATTACAAATGTAATAAAAAAACTGAATTTTATCGAGGATTTAAATCGTGGGCAAAATGGGGTGGCTAAATTGAAAGATTAAGATAAAAATGAATATATATTAGCCCACGATTTAAATCGTGGGCAAAAGGGGGTGGCTAAATTGAAAGATTAAGATAAAAATGAATATATATTAGCCCACGATT
>CAZXZK010000026.1:0-12065 GCA_964645295.1 uncultured Cytophagales bacterium
CCTTGGGGCTAAATTAGCAAAGGTATCTTCCTCAGACAAAGAGAAATTTAAAATTGAATCAGGAGTTAAAGTGGTGGAGATTTTAGAAGAGGGTCGATTACAATATTATGGTATTAAGGAAGGCTTTATCATTACGAATATCAACGATAAAGCAGTTAATGAGCCGGAGCTTGCCGCCAAATTATTGGATGAAAATCGTGGAAGAGTAAAAATCCAAGGAATCACCTCTGATGGATCCCGACTTACGCTGATCATTTAAATTAAAAGATAAGTTAAAATAAAAAGGGCCTGAGTTTATTAAGGCGAAGCAAAATTGGGAATTTATAATCCTGAATTTTTATTAATTAATTCAGGGTTTGAGGTTCCCAATTTTGATTTTTTTTTCGTAATTTTGTGAGTCAATTTAAAACCCGATATGAAAGAATTACAATTCAGAGAAGCCTTAAGAGAAGCCATGACAGAAGAAATGCGAAGAGACTCTTCCGTATTTCTAATGGGAGAAGAAGTAGCAGAATACAATGGAGCCTACAAGGTTTCACAAGGAATGTTGGACGAATTTGGTCCGGATCGTGTGATTGATACTCCTATTGCAGAATTAGGCTTTGGCGGAATTGGAATTGGAGCCTCCATGAATGGGCTTCGTCCGATCGTTGAATTCATGACTTTCAACTTTTCTTTGGTTGCAATTGATCAAATCATCAATGGGGCTTCAAAGATGATGTCTATGTCTGGTGGGCAATATTCTTGTCCAATCGTTTTTAGAGGACCTACCGGGAATGCCGGACAATTATCCTCTCAACACTCATCCAATTTTGAAAATTGGTATGCCAATACTCCAGGATTGAAAGTAGTCATACCTTCTAATCCTGCTGATGCTAAAGGTTTATTAAAATCGGCTATTCGAGATAATGACCCTGTCATTTTTATGGAATCTGAATTAATGTATGGAGATAAAGGAATGGTGCCAGAGGGAGAGTTTTTAATTCCAATTGGTATTGCAGATAATATTGTCAAGGGGAATGATGTTACCATTGTAAGTTTTGGAAAAATGGTTCCAAGAGTGGTCATGCCAGCAGTAGAAGAATTAAAGAAAATGGGCATTAATCCAGACGTTATCGATTTGCGTACTGTTCGTCCTATCGATTATAAAGCCATCGTCGAATCGGTTAAAAAGACCAATCGCCTAGTGATTGTGGAGGAGGCCAATCCATTAGCGGCCATTTCAAGTGAAATTTCATACCATGTTCAACGGTTCGCTTTTGATTATTTAGATGCACCAATCGTAAGAGTAAATTCAAAGGATTTACCATTACCGTATGCACCTACCTTAATTGAAGAAATTCTTCCATCTATTGAAAAAACCATCGCTGCAGTAAAGCAGGTTAGTTATAAATAATGTCAGTCATTTTAGCTCCTATTTCGAAGAGTTTACCGGAATTTTTAGGGGTAAATCATTATTCTAAAATTGCGGTAATACTAGATAAGAATACGAAAAAGCATTGTTTGCCAATAATCGAAACGTATTTGCCAAAGGGCTATGTTAAAATAATTATTCAACCCGGAGAAGAGGAAAAGAACCTAAAAACTGCTGAAATAATTTGGTCAGCATTAACAAAAGCTAAATTTGATAGACATGGTTTGGTGATTAATTTAGGTGGAGGAGTGATTGGCGACATGGGTGGTTTTTGTGCTTCGACCTACAAAAGAGGCATTGATTTTATTCAAATACCCACTACCCTACTTGCCCAAGTAGATGCTTCGGTAGGAGGAAAATTAGGCATTGATTTCAAAGGATTTAAAAATCATATAGGCGTATTTACTTTGCCTAAATTTGTCTTTATCGACACCCAATTCCTCCATACCCTCCCAGAAAGAGAAAAAAAATCTGGTTTCGCAGAAATCATCAAACATTCCCTGATTCAAGATAAGGCAATCTGGAATAGAATTCAATCGAAAGATTGGCAAGAATTGAATTTTGAAGAATTAGTGGCGGAGTCTGTGGCCATAAAAGAAAAAATAGTAGAGGAAGATCCAAAAGAAAAAGGTATCAGGAAAATTTTGAATTTTGGGCATACATTAGGACATGCCGTGGAGACTTTCTTTTTAAGTAAGGGGAAAAAGAAGCTATTGCATGGGGAAGCCATTGCGATTGGAATGATTATGGAATCTTTTCTTTCTTTCAAAAAAGATCTGATTACTGAACAAGAATTAGAAGAAATTCAATCCTTTTTATTTGTTTGTTATGGGAAGGTGAAAATTAAAAAAGAAGATTATCCGGAAATTATTCAACTTACCAAACAAGATAAAAAAAATGTAGGACGATCAGTCCGTTTTTCCTTAATCGCTGGAATAGGCAATTGTTATTTTGATATTGGAATTACCGACAAAGAAATGAAAGAAGCCTTGGAATTTTATAGTTAATTGATGCTTGAACGATATGCGTCAGCCGTAATGAATCCCTAATTACTCCTTGACTTGTGGAACTTTAAAATAATCTTCATTGGAATCTGGCCCTAGATTCAGAGCTTTATTTTTATCTAAAGAGATATAGGATTTATCTTCACGAAGATTATTCATGACGGAGGAAATATGTCTAAGAGGTTCGACATGGTCTGTATTAACTGCATTGAGACTTTCCATCCAAACCAAGACCTTTGAAAGAGAATCTTGGTATTCTTGAATTTCATCTTCTGGTAAATAAAGACGAGCAAGATGGGCAATTTTTTTAACTTCTTCTTTACTAATCTTCATTTTTGTCTACATTTGAATTTAATTTTTTATCGTTAGGCATTTCCTTATTTAGGAATTCATGAATCTTATCTCGATCGATGGTAGAATTCACCTTTCCATAGGAATCAATATAGAAATCCAATCCTTCTAAATCTGGATGAACTTGGGCTTTCTTTTTTGTTTTATCTTGTTTGGACATACTATTTAAAATTCTGAATAGCCTTCTTCAACCGGGTGGATACTTCTTCTTGACCCCAAAGTTTCAAGGAAATCATTAAATCAGGTCCGGCTCCTTTGCCAGTCATGGCAAGGCGAAATAATTGCATGACCTTTCCCATTTTAATGCCTATAGAATCTAATTTACGAGAAATATTTTCTTTAATCGAATTTTCATCCCAAATTTCAAATTTATCCGAGAATAATTCATCCAAAGCCTTGAAAGCTTTTGCTGCCTCTTCATTCCATTTTACATCCAAAATTCCTTGGTCATAGTCAGTTGGAGCAATAAAAAATTCTTGGGCAAAGGATTGAATCTCTTGTGGAAAGGTAATTCGATCGATAATTAATTTTACCAATTCCTTACTCATATTCGGATCCATATCGGGCAAATAGGATTGGGCCAATTGAATTGGATCCTCTAATTTGATATATTCTTGATTAAACCAATTCGCTTTTGCGACATCGAATTTCGCACCTGACTTAGAAATACGTTCTAAAGAAAAGGCTTGAATCAATTCATTTAAACTAAACAATTCTTTCTCATTACCTGGATTCCAACCTAAAAAAGCAAGGAAATTAAGTGTGGCTGGCACAAGGTATCCTTCTTCTTTAAAACCTTTTGAGATTTGTCCTGACTGCGGATCTTTCCATTCCAAAGGGAATACCGGAAAACCGCCTAAATCGGCGTCTCTTTTAGAGAGTTTCCCATTGCCTTCAGGCTTGAGTAATAAGGGTAAATGGGCAAATTTAGGTGGATCCCAACCAAAAGCTTTGTATAATAAAATATGCAAAGGTGCCGAAGGTAACCATTCCTCACCACGAATGACATGGGTAATTTCCATGAGGTGGTCATCTACAATATTCGCCAAATGATAGGTAGGCATACCATCAGATTTCATTAAAATCTTATCATCTATCGCCGAATTGTGTACATGTACCCAGTCGCGAATTAAATCTTGAAAGCGAACTTCCCCTTTTGTTGGGACATTTAAACGAATAACATAGGGAGTACCTGAGTCTATTAAGGATTGAACCTCTGCAGCAGAAAGAGATAAGGAATTGCGCATTCTTAAACGAGTAAGCCCATTATACTGGAAGGCTCCTCCTTTGGCCTCATAGATTTTTCGTTGAGCATCTAATTCTACCGCCGTATCAAAGGCATAATAGGCTTTCCCTGCATCAAGCAATTTTTGGGTATATTGGCGATAAATCTCTTTTCGTTCACTCTGACGATAGGGTGCAAACGGCCCATGGGCGCCTACTCCTTCGTCTGGCTGAATGCCTAACCATTCCAAGGATTTCAAGATATATTCTTCTGCCCCTGGAACAAATCGGGTTTGGTCTGTATCTTCTATTCGAAGAACAAAACTACCCTGGTGTTTTTTCGCAAATAAATAATTATAAAGCGCCGTCCTCACTCCACCTATATGTAAGGGGCCAGTTGGACTTGGCGCAAAACGAACTCGTATATTTTCAGACATTATTATTAAGCTGGCTGGGAATTCATTACTTCCGTTTGCTTTCTAATAGATTCTAAATGAACTAATTTAAATAATTCTTCAACAAATTCAGGATAAAGGTTCAAGCCCTTTGCCTGGTTTGCACGATCTGCATGAACTTCTTTCCAACGATCTAATTGAAGAACGGCTACATTATTATCCCGCTTATATTCTCCAAGACGTTCTACGACAGCCATTCTTGCGGCTAATACCTCTAATAATTCACGATCAATATTATCAATTTTTTCTCGAAGACTCACCAATTCATTTTGGAAATCAGAACCGTATTCAGATTTTCTGATTTCTAATTCTTTTAGCATGGTTCCTAAATCCTCTGGAGTCAACTGCTGGGCAGCGTCAGACCAGGCAGCATCTGGATCACGGTGAGATTCAATAATCATCCCATCGTAATTCAGGTCTAAGATACGCTGAGATAATTCTTTCAAATAAGCTCTTTTACCAGCCATATGAGAAGGATCACCAATCATCGGTAAATCAGGGAATAATCGCTTCATTTCTACTGCGATCGACCACATGGGTGAATTTCTGTATTTTGTTTCTTGGGCATTGGAAAAACCTCTGTGAATTGCCCCTAATTTCTTAATTCCTGAGTTTTGTAAACGTTCTAAGGCACCAATCCAAAGCGCTAAATCAGGGTTAACAGGATTTTTAACTAATACTGGAATATCAACTCCTTTTAAAGCATCGGCAATTTCTTGCACATTGAAAGGATTCACAGTTGTTCTAGCCCCAATCCATAAAATATCTATCCCGTATTTTAATGCTAATTCAATATGTTCTGGTGTCGCCACTTCCACTGCCTGAGGGATTCCTGTCTCCTTTTTAGCTTCAACCAACCATTTAAGAGCGGGTTCCCCCATTCCTTCAAAAGAACCAGGACGCGTTCTTGGCTTCCATACACCTGCTCTCATAACATGAGCATAGCCTTCAGCCTTGATTCTTCTTGCGGTCTCTAATACTTGGTCTTCGGTTTCAGCTGAGCAAGGGCCAGCAATGATCAATGGATTTCCATTGGTATTGATCCAGTCTTGCATTTTAACAATATCTAATTTGGCATTCATAATACGTTTTTTATATTTGCACTTTATTTAATCATGTAATCATCTTAACGATGAAAAACTTTTCTTTTAATGACACGAAGATTGCCTTTGAAAACAAATCAGACTCTGATTTAAGAAAGTCTTATTTGTTATTTTCAATCATGAATCAAAATTGGTTTGTAAAGTTAGGAACTTTTTTCATCAAATTGTTCATTTATTTTCATTTTCCTATAAAAAAAATAATAAAATTGACCATTTTTAAACAGTTCTGTGGGGGAGAGTATATCACTGATTGTCAGGAAACTATAGAAAGTTTAAAAAAATATAAGATTGGTACAATTTTGGATTATTCCGTGGAAGGTGGGGAAAATATGGATTCCTTTACCAGCGTAAAGAATGAAATCAAAAAAACGGTGGAAAAGGCTTCTAAAGAAGAAGGGATTCCATTTGCAGTTTTCAAGATTTCAGGAATATTTGAAACGGAAATATTGGAGGATTTTCAGTCTGAAAAGGGATTAAGTGAAAATCAACAGGTCAGCTTTCAAGGGTCAAAAGAATTATTAAAAGAAATTTGCGAATATGCCTATCAATTGGATGTTCGATTATTCATCGATGCAGAAGAATCTTGGATTCAGGGGACGATAGACCTTTTAGTCTATGAAATGATGCAAGCCTATAATTTAGAAAAACCAATTATTTATAATACTTATCAGTTGTATCGGGTAGACATGTATGAGAGTTTGGAAAAGAGTATTAAAAATGCCTTAAAAGAAAAATATTATTTGGGAGCTAAATTGGTAAGGGGGGCGTACATGGAAAAGGAACGGCAGCGTTCTCATGAAGAAAATTATTCTGAACCAATTTTTAAAACCAAAGAAGAGACTGACCAATCCTACAATCAAGGAATTGAATTATGTTTACGATATATCAATAGAATTGGCCTTTGTATTGGTACCCATAATGAAACTAGCTGTTTAAAACTTTGTAGAATTATGGAAGAAAAAGGTATACCAAAAAATCATCCCAATATTTATTTCTCACAATTATTGGGGATGTCTGACAATATTTCTTATATATTAGCTAATGAAGGTTATAATGTTGCGAAATATGTACCCTATGGACCAGTCAATTCTGTTATGCCCTATTTATTTCGGAGAGCAGAAGAGAATAAATCGATAAGAGGACAGAGTTCGAGGGAATACAATTTACTAAAAATTGAATTAAAAAGAAGAAATCAAGAAAATGCAAAATAAAACACTTCCTTATTATTTATTGGCTTTATTCATGATTATTTTAGATCAGGCCATTAAATTATCGGTTCATTTTTTTATGGAACCGGGATTTTACGGGGAAATTCCTCTTATAGGCGACTTATTTAAACTGCATTATACTCTAAATCCTGGAATGGCTTTTGGGATGAAGTTTGGGATAGTCTATGACAAACTACTTCTATCTTTGTTTCGGATTATTGCGACGATTTTAATAGGCTATGGGATTTATTACTTCACCCAAAAAGGGGCAAAGAGGGGTTTATTAATCAGTATAAGTTTAATTTTAGGAGGAGCAATTGGGAATTTAATTGATTCTATTTTTTACGGAGTTTGGTTGAATAATGCCCCATTTGATTCTATTAGCCCTTGGTTGCATGGCCAGGTAATTGATATGTTTTTCTTTGATTTTTACCAAGGTTATTTACCTGATTGGATCCCTATTTTTGGAGGATCTTATTATTCAACACCCATTTTTAATTTTGCGGATGCCTCGATATTTTGTGGAGTGGTCAATCTGATTATTTTTCAAAAGAAGTATTTCAATATTGAAAATAAATAAAGGGATAGATTTTTATTAAACCTATCCCCATTTTATTTTAATAGTTGATTAACCCTTATTTTGTAGCTGGAGCTGGAGGAGTGATACCCATTTTCTTTAATACAAGATCAGACATATTGGCATTATCTGGATAATGTAATAAAATTGGAGCAGTACCTAATCCTGCATCATAATTGAAAACATAGGTATAAGCATTTTCTTTTGCAACATCATGCATGTTTGATTCGATTTTCTCTAATAATGGTTGCAATAGTTGTGCTTGCTTCTTTTGAAGAGAAGATTGAGATGTTTGTTGGAATTCTTGAATTCCTTGTTGCATAGTTTGCAATTCCTTTTCGTAATCTTGTTTGATTAGGTCAGAGGTATTCTGAGGTAAACCTTCGTACTGAGAAAGTTTATCTTGGAATTGTTTCACCTTTGTTTGATAAAGCTCTTGATACTGGGTTTGAGTGGCTTTTAATTCCTCCTCTACTTGCTTTGACTCAGGCATTTGGCCCAATATATAATCAGCATTGATGAAACCAATTTTTACTTGAGCTTGAGAAGGCATTGCCGCTAAACCAAATAACAGGGTTAGGGCTAAAAAGAATCTGTTTTTCATTTTTGTTAAGTTTAATTCAATTAGTTAATTTTTATTGTGTTTTTAATATTCAAATCTGGTTCGAATCCAAGTTCTTCTAAGACAAAATCAGAATAATCATGGACTGGATTAGCATAAATCATCATTAAACCATCCGAAGCTTTATCAAAAAGGAAATCCAACCTTTTATCCTTAACGACTTTTTCTACTGCCAACGCAACTTCATCCATAATGGGTTTAATGGCATTTTGTCTTGCTAATAATAATTTCCCATTATCTCCAAAAGTTTCGGTTTCAAATTTAATGATATCTTTTGTTTTTTCTTCAATCTCCTTCAATCTTTCTTGTTGGAGTTTTTGAGTTAGAAGAACCTCTTCTAATTTATAATCATTTTGCAATTTAAGCAATTCTGCCTTCATTATTTGAACCTGTCCAATAAATTGATTGGTAAGTGAGTCTAAATTTTTTTGAATTTCTTGATATTCTGGAATTTTTGAAGTAATAAATTCGGTATCAATGTAGCCAAACTTTTGCGCATCAATTTCGTGGTAGGCAGTTAATAATGTCAAATATAATAGAATTTTAAATATTTTCATATATCTTAACGAATTTGTTGTCCGAGTGAAAAAGTAAAAGCTTGTCGGCCAAATCCACTTTGACCAGGACGAGGTTTATCAAATCCGAATCCATAGTCAATACCAATTAAACCAAAGGCAGGCATAAATACTCTAGCTCCAATTCCAGCTGTTCGGTACAATTTAAATGGATTATAATCTTTTATATTGTCAAAATTATTTCCCCCTTCTGCAAAGGCCAAACCAAAAATAGTGGCTGAAGGATTCAAGGAAATTGGGTATCTAACTTCTAGCACAAATTTATTATAAGCCACGCCCCCTAGGCCATAATTGCCTGATGGACCAATAGAACGATCATCATAACCTCTTAATCCGATGATATCCCTGTTAAAGGTAAAACCTTGAACCATTCCGGAACCTCCTAAATCAAACCGTTCAAAGGTTGTTACTGGATTGTTACCATAAGATCCTAAGAAACCAAGGTGAGCTCTGGTATGAATCACGAATTTACCTGCCAAAGGACTAAACCAGGAGGCATCAAACATCCATTTATGATATTCGATAAATTTATTCTTTCCACCGAGCCCCCACAAGGAAAAAGGAGGGGTGATAGATGCTGTTAGGGAGAAAGAAGAGCCTGAACGAGTGAAAGTGGGGTTATCCAAACTATTGCGAGAGAAATTACTCACAAAAGCGACGGTATTGGAAATTCCTTCTGGAAAGGCGAAGGTTAAATACCGCAATACATCATATCTAGTAAAAGAAAGGGAATTACTCAATGAGAAATAATCATCTGGCCATCTCAATCTTTTTCCTAAAGAAATAGAAATCGTGGAGGTATTGAAATGGGCATTCAATAAAGAATCAGGAACTGAAGGTACTCCTCCAAATCCACCTAAACCGCCAAATCCACCCAAACCTCCGCCAAAGCCACCTAAACCTCCGCCATAGCCACCTAAACCTCCGCCAAAGCCACCTAAACCATAACCACCTAGGCCTCCACCTAAACCACCATAAGGATTGGTTAAGGCTTGATTCCTAGCAAATTGGTAGGGAAAAGAAATGGATTGGTTAAAAGAAACGGAAAAGGAATTCGGTTTTTTACCCCCAAACCAAGGCTCGGTAAATACTAAACTATAATTTTGAAAAGATTTACCATTTGCCTGAAAACGAATAGAAAGTTTTTGGCCATCTCCGGATGGAATTCCTTTTAAATTTTTGATATCCATCAAAGATTTTAAAGAGAAATTATTGAAGGTAACTCCAAGGGTTCCAATAAAACCTATATAACCTCCCCATCCACCAGATAATTCAATTTGATCAGAGGATTTCTCCACTACATTATAGACAATATCCACTGTACCATCAGGTTGAGGTTGTGGTTTTGGATCAATTTTCTCGGGGTCAAAATAACCGATTTGAGATAATTCTCTTACCGTACGAATAATCAAGGATTTATTAAATTTTTGTCCTGGAAGGGTACGAATCTCTCTCAAAACAACCTTATCAGAGGTTTTAGTATTTCCATTTAAAATAATACGGTTAATGGTCGCTTGTTTACCTTCTGAGATTCGAATGACTAAATCAATGGAATCTTTTTCTATTCTTGCTTCAATTGGGCTTGCATTATAGAATAAGTACCCATTGTCCATGTAAACAGAGCTTAAATCATCTCCAGGATTTCCTTCCAGACGTTTAGATAATTCTTCGGTATTATAAACATCTCCTTTTTGGATACCTAATACTTCTCTTAAAGTGGAATCGGGGTAAATAAAATTCCCTTCAAAATTAATACTTCGATAATAAAATTTATTTCCTTGGAATACGTCTAAATAAAGATCAATCTTTTTATCATCTAATTTGACAATGGAATCTTTCAAAACCTGGAAATTTCGATAACCTAATTTATTCATGGCATCTAAGAGAGTTCCTTTATCCTCTTCCCATTTTTTATCCACAAATTTCGAAGTCTTATAAAATCTTCCTGGCATCCTTTCCTTGGTATTTTTCAGTTTTCTACGAACGGTTTTTGTCAGCTTCTTGGAGTTTGTCCCGCGAATGACCAGATTTTTAATTTTTACCTTAATACCTTTTTGGATGTTCAAAACCATTCGGGCATTATTACCCATATTACTATCCACTTCCACAACCGGATCTACTTGAACATTTAAAAATCCTTTTTCTTGAAAGTGCCGGGCAACTGCCAAAGAAACATTTTTTTTCAGTGTTTCCGTAATAATTTTTCCTTTGTATGTTTTTATTTTATCCGAAATTGTTTCTCCTTCCCCTTTTCGAATTCCCTTGTAGGTTAGGGTATATAGGCGAGGTCTTTCTTTCAAACGAATTTCCAACCAAATATCATTTCCAGCCTTTTTTGTGGCATAAATTTTAACGTCTTCTAAAATCCCTTGATTCATGATTTTGCGAATTGCCCCCCCTAAAGACTCCCCTGGAAGCTTAATTTTATCCCCTACTCGAAGCCCAGAGATATTAATCATCGAATTCCCATCATAATATTCGGAACCTGATATGGTAATTCCTTGGATGGTATACTCTCTTGGATTAGCCCATTCAAATTCATTTAACTCCACTTCATTCCCAGAGTAAAAACGTCTACCTAACAATTGGGATTGGGAATCAAAACCAGTCAAAAACAGCCCGAAAATTAGACTGAATTGGATGAATGATTTAACAAGATTTAACTTTTCTTTTCTCATAAATTTGTATTAGTGGCTGTCTTTATTTGCTCACTAGTCTTACCAAACCGCCTTTCTCGGGTTTGGAAATCAATTATAGCTCTAATATAATGTTCTTTTCTGAAATCTGGCCAATATAGCTCTTCAAATATATATAATTCTGAATAAGCTAATTGCCACAATAAAAAATTGGAAATCCGATGATCTCCTCCAGTCCGGATCATTAAATCAGGGTCTGGAAATTGGCATGTATTTAAATTTTGAGCAAAAACTTGCTCATCAATATCTTCTTTCTTTAACTGGCCTTTTTCAATCTTATCTACAATGGATTTGGCTGCTTGAACAATATCCCATTTTCCCGAATAAGACAAAGCTAAAATTAAAGTTAAACCTGTATTATTGGAAGTTTTTTCAATAGCTGTATTCAAGGTTTTTAGGGTGTCGGCAGGTAAATTCTCGACTGATCCGATCACTTTTAAACGAACTTGGTTGGCCATCATATTGTCTAGTTCCTTCAATATCGTTGAAATCAATAATTCCATCAGAGCTCGAACCTCTGTTTTCGGACGATTCCAATTCTCGGTAGAAAAGGCATAGAGTGTCAAAAATTTGACTCCAATTTCACCGCTAAATTCAATCGTTTCTCGAACGGCTTGAATGGCATTTTTATGCCCAAAAATTCGATCTTTAAATCCTTTCTCTTTTGCCCACCGACCATTTCCATCCATGATCACGGCCACGTGATTGGGTATATTTTGGGGATCGATTAAATTTTGGATTTCGTTCATACTAAGCGGCAAAATTAGGTAAAAAAATCCCCTTTTCAAAGGGATTATTATAATTCTCTTGGACAAAATATTTTATGCATTTTATAG
>CAZXZK010000026.1:12075-18171 GCA_964645295.1 uncultured Cytophagales bacterium
TTGGGCTTTAATTCCAAGATTTTTTTTTATTTCCAACATGGCTCCAACACCAAAATTTGCACCAAAACTAAAAAAAGAAGGGGAACTAGTCGGCTTTCCAGACAATAAATTCAAACCAATACTTAAATAAGGCGACCAATTTGTAAAATGTTTATCGGATGAATAATCAAAGAATATATATTCTACGGATGGAATAAGGCCAATTAAATTGGTGGAGAAGGTGGTATTATTAAAGCCATTGCCGGAATATCCATAATTATTTTTAGAAATGCCGATACGATCGACGTTAAGACCCAGTTTGTACAAGAATCGATCTCCATTTTGAAAACCAAAATAACCATTGAAACCAGGCTTGATTTCAAGAAATTGTCCGAATCTAGGCCGAGTACTCCAATCTTGAAAATCTCCTTTATACCAATTGGCACTTAGGCCTGCGCCTATTTCAAAAAACTGGGCATTCAAGGCGCCAGAGAATGAAAATAAAGACAGGATTAAGAGGATTTTTTTCATTTTATCGGATGATTGTTGGACAGTTTGTTCCGCCAAATTTATTTGAAAAATGATAGATTAAATTAAATTGTCCGGAAAAATACCAATCATTTCCCTTTTGTACAAATAAATTATTCGCAATAACAGGACTTATTAAACTTTGATTGGAAAAAAGGTTATTGTTGGAGTCCAAATTTTTTTGATCGGGAACGTCTTCTAGAAAGTCTGTCAATGCTCTTCTTAGGTTCAATTCAAAACCCCAATAAATATTCTTTTTTAGTTGGATATTAAATCCGATAGCGAGGGGAATAGCCAAGGATATCCGTTGATATTTTTGATCGGTAAAAGGATTGGTAAATCCGGGTATTGTTGTTAAATTTTGCCATGGAGAAACGCGCCCGCTGATGCCTTGATCTCGAAGATTGAGAAAATCTTGACCTTTGGGAGAAAAATTAATTAAAGCGATTCCTGCACCGATATAGGGGTAAAAAATGGGTCGTTTATCAGGGTCTAGATGGTAGAAATCAATATTCCAAAAACCCATGAGGGAAAGTTCTTTTATATCGGTACGATAATTGAGGTTGCGAATATAATTAGAAAGATAGGGGGTATTTTGATTTAAAACAGGAGAATTAGCTAGATTAAAATTTAATTGGTTATCATTTCCAGATGTTCGAATATAATGGAGGCCTATGCGGGTAGTTAAATTCTTTTTTAGGTGCCGCTCATAGTTAAGGCCAATGTCCCACCGCATAGATTCAATCAAGAATTTTGAAAATTGGGGATAAATGGCAATATCATTGATTGCATTAGCGGGGCCAAGACTCAGAGAAAGGGATGAATTGGGGGAATATTTTAGATTTGGGTTAGGTTTTTTTCCATCCTGACCTAGAAACCAAAATTGGCCATAGGAGGAAAAACTCCAACACAAAAAGAGGAATAAAAACCGATAGTTCATTTGTTTCGTTTTATTCGAAACGGAAAATCAATAAAATTATTTTCAATTAACCCACTAATTCCAATAAATCTTTGTCGTGAATTTGTTTTTTAGCATCTGCTAAAACTAAAAATTTCTGATAAATTGGATCGATTTGACTTTTATCAAATTCATAGCCTAAAAGATTGAGGCGATGTCTTAGGGCGGCTCTACCAGAACGCGAGGTTAAAACGATGGAGGAATTAGGAACTCCAACATCTTCTGGGTTCATAATTTCATAATTTTGGGCATGTTTCAAGAAACCATCTTGATGAATACCAGAGGAATGTGCAAAAGCGTTAGCACCTACAATGGCTTTATTGGCTTGAACAGGCATTCCCATCAATTCAGAAACCAGTTGTGAGGTAGGGAATAAATACTTTGGATTAATACCTGTTTGAAAATTCAAATCTTTATGGACGTTAAAAATCATGGCAACTTCTTCCAATGAAGTATTTCCGGCGCGTTCCCCTACTCCATTGATGGTTACCTCTACCTGGCGAGCTCCGGCTTCAACCCCTGCGATCGTATTGGCTGTTGCCAAGCCTAAATCATTATGATTGTGCATGGAGATGGTAGCCTTGTGTATATTTTTTACATTTTCGAATAAATAAGAAATCCTTGCATGCATTTGGTTGGGTAGGAGATATCCGGTAGTATCTGGAAGATTCACGACGGTGGCTCCGGCATCAATCACGGCTTCCATCAATCGGGCCAAAAATTCAAGGTCAGCTCTTCCGGCATCTTCGGCATAGAATTCTACATCTTCTACATAGGATTTAGCATATTTAACAGCCCAAACGCCTTGTTCAAGAATTTTTTCTCGGGTGGAATTGAATTTATATTGAATATGGGTATCGGAAGCACCAATACCTGTATGAATTCTTTTTCTTTTGGCTACTTGTAAGGCTTCAGCAGCGATATCGATATCTTCTTTTTTGGCTCTTGTCAGTCCACAGACAATAGGTTCTGATACGGCTTGGGCAATTGCCTTAACGGCTTCAAAATCCCCAGGTGATGAAATTGGGAAGCCTGCCTCAATGATATCGACACCTAATAATTCGAGTTCCTTGGCAACACGGATTTTTTCTTCTTGGTTTAACTGACAACCAGGAACTTGTTCACCATCTCTTAGGGTGGTATCAAAAACTTGTACTCTATTAGCCATTGTTTAAATAAGATTCGCTCAACAAATCTATAATAAATACTAAATTAATCCAAGAAAAATAGATTATTGAATTTTTGAGAATTTAGACTAAAATTCTGAATAATACTATAATAAAGTTTTTATTTAGAATAATAATCTAATAATTTATAAAATAATAGACAAAAAGTCTTTAATTTTAAACAGTAATAGAAAAAAGAGGAATGCAAAAATTATTAAAAAATTGCAATCCTCTTAGAATATTAAATAAAAAGAAACTAGTTTCTTTCAGGACGAAGCCCTCTAACGGCTGCGCCTGCTTGCCACATTTCTGAATTTCGTAGCTCTTCTAATTCTTTTTCTAATTTCACCCGGTAGTCTGGCTGTGAGTTCAAATCAATAGAACGTGTGGCTTCTGCTTGAGTTTTAACTGAATGGTATAATTTCTCAAATACCGGCTTAGTAGCTTCCTTAAATGGTTTCCACCAATCCAAAGCACCCCTTTGAGCGGTAGTTGAGCAATTGGCATACATCCAGTCCATTCCATTTTCAGCTACTAGAGGCATTAAGGATTGAGTTAATTCTTCCACCGTTTCATTAAAAGCTTCGGAAGGAGAATGACCATTTTCTCTTAAAACTTCGTATTGGGCTGCAAAAATACCTTGAATTGCTCCCATTAAAGTTCCTCTTTCACCGGTAAGGTCAGATGTTACTTCTTTGTAGAAATCTGTTTCGAACAAATAACCAGAACCAACACCAATGGCCATAGCGATACATTTTTCTCTTGCTTTACCGGTAGCATCCTGATAAACAGCGAAGGATGAGTTTAACCCCTTACCTTCCACGAACAATCTTCTTAAAGAAGTACCTGATCCTTTTGGAGCGGCTAAGATAACATCTACATCTGCTGGAGGCACGATGCCAGTTTTTTCTTTATAGGTAATCCCAAAACCATGTGAGAAATACAATGCTTTACCAGCCGTTAAATATTTCTTAACTGTTGGCCACATTTCAATCTGAGCAGCATCTGATAATAAATAACAGATAATTGTTCCTTTTTCTAAGGCTTCTTCGATTTCAAACAAGGTTTCACCCGGAACCCAACCATCTGCGATTGCTTTGTCAAAGGTTTTACCTTTTCTTTGTCCAACGATAACATTTAAACCATTATCCTTCATATTCAAAGCTTGACCTGGCCCTTGAACACCATAACCGATAACAGCGATAGTTTCATTTGCCAATACTTCTCTTGCTTTTTCTAGAGGAAATTCCTCTCTGGTTACCACATCTTCAACAACACCTCCAAAATTAATTTTTGCCATTTTAATTTAATTTATAATACAATTTTTGTTTATACAATTTCCCAGTTTCCTTCTGGTAAATATTCTACTAATCCTTTTTCTGTTTTTCCCACAGCGATTCTTCCGGACTTCACATATTCTAATATTTCCCATTTTTTAATGAACTGATAGAATTCTGCTATTTCATCTTCGGAACCGTATTTTTCAATAACGACATAATCCAAACCCCAATGAACTATTTTAGCATTCCAATCTAGGCTAATGGACTTAGCGTCGATTGATTCACCATTGAGTGGGGTAGAGATTTTAAACAATGCTAATTCATTAAAGACAATTTCATCTTCTAAATACCCAAAAACAGCTAAGACGTCGGTAATTTTTCTAATTTGACGAACCAATTTCTCAACAAATTCTCTGGAATCTGACTTAATAACGATGGTAAATCTTGAAACCCCTTTGCGTTCTGTTTCTGAGACAGTCAGTGATTCAATATTTAATCTTCTACGGGTAAATACGATCGTGATACGATTGAGTAAACCTACCGTATTGGATGTAAAAACTGATATAGTATAATTCGTAAGCATAGTTTTACTCAAGTCTCACATTGGTTACACAAGCTCCTGCAGGAACCATTGGAAATACATTTTCTTCTTTTTCACAGACAATTTCTAAAAGATAGGGTTTATCTGAATTTAATAAAGTATCTAAAGACGCTGACAAATCTTTTCTATCTTCTACTTTATGTCCATCTATTCCAAAACCTTTTGCAATGGTGATAAAATCTGGGTTTTGTAATTCTACGAAGGAGTAGCGATTATCAAAAAATAATTGTTGCCATTGTCTAACCATTCCTAAAAAATTATTATTCAGGATAATTATTTTTACGGGAAGGGTACTTTGTGCGATAGTTCCAAGTTCTTGAAGAGTCATTTGAAAACCTCCATCACCAATAATAGCTACCACTTCGCGATCCGGACGAGCCACTTTTGCACCAAATGCTGCAGGAAGGGCAAAGCCCATGGTTCCGGCGCCTCCACTGGTTACGATGGAATTATTCTTTTTAAATCGGTAATAACGATTGGTAATCATTTGATGTTGACCAACGTCTGTAACCACAATAGCCTCCCCTTTGGTTTTATTTGAAAGCATATTTACGGCCTCGCCCATTTTGATTTTATCTCCCTGGTGATTTAGTTCTTTCAAATTAATTTTTTCATATTCTTCTTTTCCAAATCGATCAAATTCGGCTCTCCATTCGCTATGCTTTGTTTCTTTGATAAGAGGAATCAAAGCCTTAAGAGCGGCCTTTGCATCTCCTACTACGGGTGCATCGGCTTTTACATTTTTATCTATTTCGGAAGGGTCTATTTCAATATGTACAACTTTTGCCTGTTTGGCATAGGTTGATAGGTCTCCTGTAATACGGTCATCAAACCGCATACCAATTGCAATTAGGACGTCGCACGAATTCGTTAGCACATTGGCTCCATAATTACCATGCATTCCTGGCCAACCAACATACATTGGGTGGTCTGCATCCATGGCCGACATACCAAGGAGAGTTGTGGCAACAGGGATTTCGGCTTTTTCGACAAGTTCTTTTAATTCTTCTTCTGCATTGGAGATAAGAACTCCGTGGCCTGCCAAAATATAAGGTTTTTTGGCTGAATTAATCAGGTCAGCAGCTGCTTGGACATGTTCTTTTTTGGGTTCTAATCGCGGACGATACGAGATAATCGACTTACATTTCTCATAATGGAAAGGTTTGGTCATGATTTCTGTTTGGGCCGTCCGGGTTAAATCGATTAAAACAGGCCCTGGTCTTCCGGATTCTGCGATATAAAAGGCTTTTGCCATAACCTCTGGAATCTCATCTGGATCTACCACCTGGTAATTCCATTTGGTAACGGGCATGGTCATACCTATTACATCACATTCTTGAAAGGCATCTGTCCCTAATAGATTCCCTTTAACTTGTCCTACTACACAAACTAAAGGCGTAGAATCTAACATAGCATCTGCTATTGGGGTAATAAGGTTGGTAGCACCGGGGCCAGAGGTAACCAAACAAACACCTGCTTTATTCAACATTCTGGCATAACCTTGAGCTGCGTGTCCTGCTCCTTGTTCATGACGAACCAGAATATGTTTTAATTTATCTTGGTAGTCTACTAAAGCATCATAAG
>CAZXZK010000026.1:18181-19093 GCA_964645295.1 uncultured Cytophagales bacterium
TGGGCATAATGGCTCCACCCGGATAACCAAATATGGTATCCACTCCTTGTTCTACCAAGGATTGCATGATTGCTTGAGCTCCTGAAAGTAATGTATCTTTTCCCATTAAAATTCAAACGCGAGGTCAAAAATAAAGTAAAAGACCTGTTTTTAAAAATTTATTTTAAGTTTTATAAATCTGTAATACATCCTTTGCTAGCGGACGAAACATTTTTTATATATTTTCTAAGTACTCCTGAAGTAAATGGTGAAGGAATTGGCTTCCATTCTGCTCTTCTTTGAGCCATTTCTTCGTCTGAGATATGAAGGATAATTTTATTTTCAACGGCATCGATGGTAATCTTATCGCCATCTTTCACTAGGCCGATAGGGCCCCCAACCTGAGCTTCAGGAGAAACGTGTCCGACTACAAAGCCATGAGACCCCCCTGAAAATCGCCCGTCTGTAATCATGGCCACTTTGTCCCCTAGACCTGCACCCATAATGGCCGAAGTTGGTTTTAGCATTTCTGGCATACCCGGGCCACCAATAGGACCTTCATTTCTGATGACTACGACATGCCCTGCTTTAATTTCTCCTTTCGAAACAAAGTCAATCAATTCTTCTTCTCTTTCGCAAACTTTCGCAATACCTTCAAATCGTTCTCCTTCTTTTCCGGTAATTTTTGCTACGGCACCTTCTGGGGCCAGATTTCCAAATAAAACTTGTAGGTGACCTGTTTTCTTGATAGGGTTAGAAAGTGGACGGATAATTTTCTGTGATTCAAAATCTAAATCTGTGGCTTCCTCTAGATTTTCCGCGAGGGTTTTTCCGGTAACAGTCATACAATCGCCATGCATTAAACCTTCTTTCAGGAGATATTTTATGACGGCCTGAACACCACCGATTTCTAGGATATCTTCCATATAGTAT
>CAZXZK010000026.1:19103-21515 GCA_964645295.1 uncultured Cytophagales bacterium
TCCAGATGGCTTCAAATCAGCTATCAAAGGGGTTCTATCAGAAATATCTTGGATATCTTTTAAGGTAAATTCTATGCCGGCTGAATGAGCAATTGCCAAATAATGTAATACGGCGTTGGTGGAACCACCCAGAGCCATCACGATTGTCATGGCATTTTCAAAGGCTTGGCGTGTCATGATATCTTTTGGACAAATATTTTTTTCTAAAAGATTTTTCATGGCGGCACCGATGGCCAAACATTCTGCTACTTTTCCTTCGTGGGTAGCAGGATAGGAAGAGGAATTGGGCAATACCAAACCCATAGCCTCCATAGATGAAGCCATGGTATTGGCGGTATACATCCCACCGCAGGCACCAGGCCCCGGAATAGAATTCTGAATGATACCCTCATAATCTTCGTCTGAAATTGTACCAGCAAATTTTTGGCCAAGGGCCTCAAAAGCTGAAACGATATCTAATTTTTTACCTTTATATTGCCCGGAGCGTATGGTACCTCCGTAAACCATCATCCCTGGTCGGTTTAACCGAGCAAGAGCAATCATTGCGCCTGGCATATTTTTATCACAGCCTACGACAGTTATAACTCCATCGTACCACTGTCCACCCACCACATTTTCAATAGAATCTGCGATAATATCTCTGGAAGGAAGGGAATAAGACATTCCATCATTCCCGTTGGTCATTCCATCTGAAACACCGATGGTATGAAAAATTAGTCCAACCATTCCATTTTCCTGAACGCCTTTTTTGATATGCACAGATAAACCATTTAAATGCATATTACAAGGGTTTCCTTCATAACCTGTTGAGGCAATTCCAATTTGGGCTTTTTGCATGTCCTCATTGGTAAGTCCAATACCATACAACATCGCTTTTGCAGCAGGGTTAGTTATATCTTGCGTTAGGGTTTTAGAAAATTTATTTAAAGGCATTATTTATAATAATTTAGACGTCAAATATACGAAATCCTATTCTTTTTTGGGAATAGAAATAGAAATTATTCCTGAATTAAATCGGCAATAGTTTTTCCTATGGATAAGGAGGAGGTAGCAGCCGGACTTGGCGCATTCAAAACATGGATACTATTTTTATTTTGAATAATTGAAAAATCATCTAATAGTCCCCCATTTCTATCACAAGCCTGGGCGCGAACTCCTGCACCACCCTCGATTAAATCAGCCTCTTGGATTTCAGGAATTAAAACTTGAAGGGCTTTTGTAAAGGCTGATTTTGAAAAGGACCGATACATCTCCCCCAAACCTGTTTTATAATATTTTGAGGCAACTTTCTGGAATCCGGGCCAAGATAGGGTTTCTGCTAATTCGGAAAAATTAATTGCGGTTTTTTTATAGCCTTCTCGTTGAAAAGCCAATACGGCATTAGGGCCTGCTTCAACTCCTCCTTTTTTCATTCGAGTAAAATGGACTCCTAAGAAGGGGAAATTTGGGTCAGGAACCGGATAAATCAGATTCTTCACCAAGTATTCTTTTTCTGGTTTTAATTGATAATATTCCCCTCTAAAAGGAATAATTTTTACATCGATAGGGTCTTTTTGGGACAATTGAGCCATTTTATCAGAATATAAACCAGCGCAATTGATCATCATTTTACCCTCAAAAGTGGAAAAGGATGTTTCAATGATATTGATTGAATTTCCTTGTTTAATTTTTTGTACTTTTTCGCCGAGTCTAATGGTTCCACCCTGGTCTACAAAATCCTCTCCAATTTTCTCTGCTACAACTTTATAGTCTACGATACCGGTTTGGGGCACAAACATTCCTTTCAAACCCCATACATGAGGTTCATATTCTTTCATTTCTGAAAGGGAAAGCATTTTTAATCCTTCAAGGCCATTCTCTCCTCCTCGCTTATATAAGCCTTCTAATAAAGGGATTTGTTCGTGATTGGAGGCCACTACGATTTTACCCGTTATTTCAAAGGGTATCTCTTTTTTCTCGCAAAAATCAATTAACTGATGATAGCCTTCTATACAGTTTTTTGCTTTTAATGAACCTGGTTTATAATAAAGCCCTGAGTGAATCACTCCGGAATTATTCCCTGTTTGATGCGAGGCTAAGCTTTTTTCTTTTTCTAAAACTAAAATTGATTTCTTGGGAAACTTTGTCTGAAGTTGGTTTGCAGTCGCTAAACCAACAATTCCACCACCAATAATTATGATATCGTATTGCATGTTTCAAAGATAATAAAAGAATATAAGAATGTGAGAATATGAGAATATAAGAATGTGAGAATAAGAATGTGAGAATAAGAATGTGAGAATATAGGAATATAAGAATATGAGAATATAAGAATGTGAGAATATAAGAATATAAGAATGTGAGAATATAAGAATATAAGAATATAAGAATGTGAGAATATAAGAATATAAGAATGTGAGAATATAAGAATAT
>CAZXZK010000026.1:21615-24065 GCA_964645295.1 uncultured Cytophagales bacterium
AAGAATATAAGAATATAAGAATATTAAGAAAATAAGAATGTGAGAATAGAAGCGGCGGCCGAGCTGAATATAAGAATAGTAGAAATTAGGTGGTAGCGAAGCTGAAAAGAGGTAATGATAAACAATATCTATAGAGTGGTTTGAAATAATGATTAAAAACAAGTAAATTACAGGGGGTAAGGGGAGGCTATTCCCCTATATATTTTTTATTAATTGTCCTATCAAGAACTTGGATGAATCAAGATTTATCAAAACTTTATCAAATTGCCAATAAAGATTCAAGATTGATTTTGGGTTTGATGTCGGGCACCTCATTAGATGGCCTAGATTTGGCATTGTGTGAAATAAAAAATTATGGGAGAAAAACAAAATTAAATACTCTTCGATTCAAGACTGTTTTTTATCCGGAGGACCTAAAAAATCAAATACGGGAAGTTTTTGCGAAGGCTTTGGTTGAACTTCCCTATTTGACAGCCTTGCATGCTGAATTAGGAAGAAAATATGCGCAAATGGTCAATTCTACCTTAAAAGAATGGGGAATCGATAAAGCTTCGATTGATTTAATTGCCTCGCATGGCCAAACGGTGATGCATGTTCCAAGAAATCCCTATAAAATGGGTCCTTCTACCCTTCAAATAGGTGAGGCGGATATTTTATCCAAAGAAACGGGAATTCTCTGTTTATCGGATTTTCGTCAAAAGCACATTGCTTATGGAGGCGAAGGTGCCCCTTTGGTGGTATATGGAGATTATTTACTCTACTCTTCACCAGAAAAGAACCAATTATTATTAAATATTGGGGGGATTGGAAACTATACCTTTTTACCCCAGGATGAAAATATAGACCATATTCGGTTGACGGATACAGGGCCCGGAAATACGATGATGGATGCGGCCATGTTCCATTATTTTGGAAAAGATTACGATGAGGGGGGAAGAATTGCCCGATCAGGAAAATTTAACCAGGCACTTTGGCAGCGATTAATTGAACATCCTTTTTTAGATTTAAATTATCCAAAATCGACTGGGCCGGAGGATTTTTCTTTTGAAAAATTAAAACCATTCTTGGATGGCATTAATCCGCAAGATTGCCTTCATACACTTTGTCAATTCACCGCCTTCACCATTGAGAAATCCATTCGAGAAAATATAAATTTAGATATTTATCTAAATATTGAATTATTGGTTTCCGGAGGAGGTGCAAAAAATAACTATTTATTGGAATTAATTGGTTTGAATTTACCTGAAGTCAAATTAGATCGATTTGATTCACCAGGGATCAGTGCAGATGCGAAGGAGGCCTCCTTATTTGCTTTATTAGCGAATGAGATGGTGGCGAATCCGGAATCTTCTGCAGGAAGAACCTTAGGAAATTATCCTTGGCCTTATTTTGGAAAAATTAGTTTTCCCCATTAAATCAACGTATTTTTGTGAAAATTAAGCATAATTTTGAAATTTCAATTTAAGGATTTAATTCTATTCGAAAATAGCAATTATTTGGTGATTAATAAACCACCGGGGATTTCTTCATTGGATGAAAGAGGCGAAAGTTTAGCAAAATCGATCATTCGAATGGCGAAATCTTATTGGGAAGATGCCCAATTAGGTCATCGCCTGGACAAGGAAACGTCTGGTTGTTTGGTGATCGCAAAAAATGCTGAGGCATATAGAAATATATCCATGCAATTTGAACACCGCCAGGTCCAAAAAAAATATCATGCGGTGGTAGGCGGGCAGCAAGAGTGGGATGGGGTTCTCGTCAATTTGCCTATTTTACCCTTAAAAGATGGGAAGGTTATTATCGACAAACATGCTGGAAAACATGCGGAAACGTGGTTTCAGACGATTCGGGTTTATCGAAATCTTAGTTTAATAGAATGTTTGCCAATAACAGGAAGAATGCATCAAATCAGGATTCATTTAACCTGTTTAAAGGCTCCAATTTTGATGGATTCAACTTATCAAGGGCCGGAATATTTTTTATCCGATTTAAAAAAGAATTTTACCATAGGAAGAAATAAGGAAGAAAATCCTTTAATTAAAAGACAGGCTTTGCATGCTTATTCCATATTATTTAAGGATTTGGATAGAAATTCCATTGAGGTAAAGGCACCATATCCAAAGGATTTTGATGTATTAATCAAATTGCTAGAAAAATATTCCTAAATTTGCCATTCAATTGGCTCCTTAGTTCAATGGATAGAATGTGGGTTTCCGGTACCCAAGATACAGGTTCGATTCCTGTAGGAGCTACAATAGAATTTATAAACCTTTGTATTTCAATAATTTACAATATTTTATTATTTTTTGGTAAAGATATAGATAAAGATTTTGTGTCTATGTATTTCTTTAAAGATGTATAACCACTCCCCTTCTTTTTCTCCTTTTATTGGAAAATTTCAATTTTTATGGTCATATAAATATTATATAGCATTAACTTGAGAAATTATT
>CAZXZK010000027.1:0-353 GCA_964645295.1 uncultured Cytophagales bacterium
CATAGCTCATAGCTCATAGCTCATAGCTCATAGTTCATAGTTCAATCAAAATCCTTGCCAGCAAATGGGTCTAGTGAAACGGTATAGAGCCTGTGTGCCAACGGAGCTTGTCCGTATATCTGAGGTAGCAGGGAATGGGCCGCCATGCACCATCGCATGGGATACTTCCACACCAGTTGGGAAGGCGTTTAAAATAACTCTTCCGACTTTGTAAGAAATATTCTCTAATAATTCTTGATTCTTTTCGATATCTTCTTTTTCAGCTTGAAGAGTAGCCGTTAATTGTCCGGGTAGTAAATCAATTAAATCAACCATGTCAGATTGGTGGTCAGCAATAATTGCCAGGGTAGATG
>CAZXZK010000027.1:363-1895 GCA_964645295.1 uncultured Cytophagales bacterium
AAAACTTCTTCCAATACTTGTTTATTATTCCTCAAATCCTCTGCATTAATGGAAAATAGGGAGGGGGAAGGGAGTGGGTTTTTTGTCCATTTTTTAACGTCTACATTATCTGCCAAGGCATTTACTCCTTTAGAATAAGCATTGGCTATACCTGCATTTAAAAATGTTCCAAGATTTTGTTTATCTAATTCTTCAGCCATCATTTCTAATAGCTGGATGTTTTTTCGATGTAAAATAATTAATCCGGGGTTTGTACAAAATTGTCCTACTCCTAAACAAACGGATTGGCTTAAGCCTTCGGCCAAGGATTTCCCAAGTTTTTCAATTCTTTTTGGGAGAAGAAAAACAGGATTTATTGAGCCCATTTCAGCATATACTGGAATGGGTTCATCTCTTCTAACTGCCAAATCATAAATTGCTTTTCCTCCACGGAAAGAGCCTGTAAAGGCGACAGCTTTAACACCAGGTGCTTTGACTAAGGATTCTCCCACATAATGAGAGGCACCGTGTAATAAAGAAAAAACACCATTTGGCATATCGGTTGAAATGGCTGCTTGTTGGATGGCATGGGCCACTAATTCAGAGGTATTTGGGTGTGAAGGATGGGCTTTGAAGATGACAGGGCAACCAGCAGCTAATGCAGAGGCTGTATCACCACCTGCCACAGAGAAAGCCAAAGGGAAATTACTTGCTCCAAAAATCACAACTGGCCCGAGAGGGATAAGATCCATCATCAAAGAGGGTTTTGGAAGAGGTTGCCTATCTGGCTCTGCTTTTTCTGAAATTTGATTTCGATATTTTCCATTCTCGATAAAGGAAGCAAATAAACGTAATTGGCCGGTAGTTCTTCCTCTTTCTCCTGTAATTCTTGCCTCAGGAAGTGCAGTCTCTTTACAGGCGGTTTGAATTAATTGATCTCCTAATTTTTCAATCTCATTGGCGATTTCTCGAATAAAATTAGCTCTTAGTTGATCGGATTTTTTACGGTAATTTTTAAATGCTTTGCCTGCTAATTCAACGGAGGTATGTATTTCTTCCAGGTCAGCTTCAGAAAATTCTTGAGGCAAACGAGAATTATCAATAGGATTTATTCCAAAGATTTTATTCGTTCCTTTGTTTGATTTTCCAAAACCAATAAAATTTGCACCAGTTAATTCAATCATTTTACTTGTTGTTTTAAAGTCCCAATTGGGTCTATTTGAATAAAAATTTCATCTCCACTTTGCAATGTAAAAGGTAAATCCGGTACAATGCAGGTTCCAGTCATCATATAAACTCCTTTCGGAAAATCACATTCCATGGTCAAATAATGAATTAATTCATCCAAGCTTCTTTTAAGCATAGAAACAGTTGTTTCACCTTCAAATTCAAGCTTTCCTGCTCTTTTTATCCACATTTTTATTACAGTGTCTTTTGGTAGGGGATCTTTGGTAATCATAATTCCCGGACCAATTCCTGCGCAATTATTGAATACTTTTGCTTGTGGTAGGTAAAGAGGATTCTCTCCTTCAATACAACAAGTAAAATGATTG
>CAZXZK010000027.1:1905-5737 GCA_964645295.1 uncultured Cytophagales bacterium
AGCTCATATCATTTCCTACGGTATAGCCAATTAATTCATTTCGATTATTGATTACCAACGTTAGTTCTGGTTCTGGAACATCCCAAGTGGAGTCTTTTCGAATGGACACCCTTCCATTATGGCCAACTGCACGGAATTTATTTCCTTTGTAAAAAATCTCTGGCCTTGTTGCCGAATATACTAGATCATAAAAAGTGTCACCTCCAGATTCCTTGGATTCTTCCATTCGCGCTTCTTTAGATCGTAAATAGGTTACACCAGCAGCCCATATTTCTTGGTTTCCAATAGGAGCATCAAAATTCGTTGGAATGGCGGAAGTTTTATCCAATGATTCATAAAGTTTTTCCAATTCCTCATATAAATTTGGCTGATTAATCAGGTCATCCCAATCGTACTCAAATTGTATATATTCTTCAGAATGATTCTTATGTAAAAAAATTTTATTTCCGAATCGGTATAAGTGAAAAAAATCCATAGTTTTAAAAGGTATAGACACTAAATTACTAAATTTAATTGTTCGTAAACTAAGTTTTTATCAGAAATTTTATATTCAATTTCTATTTTACAAAGATTGTCTATTTCTTGATTTACTATATGTATTGGATTTTTTTTAATGATTTGCATGATGGCATTTAATTGGAGAAAATCAAAATCAATGATTCTTCTTTCTTTTGGTTCCTTTAGATAGATCAATTCGTCTTTTAATGCATCTTTTGTTGCTTCTTTGTAGGCATGAATAAGTCCGGGGATCCCCAATAAAGTTCCTCCGAAATATCTTACCACGAAAACGGCAATAAAATGCAAATTTTTTGATTGAATCGTATTTAAGATTGGTTTACCTGCTGATCCGGATGGTTCTCCGTCATCATTAGAACGCATTTCTTCTTGGCTTTCCCCAAGTCTATATGCCCAACAAACATGCCTAGATTTTGGATGTTCAGCCTTTAAATTTTTATAAATTTCAAGTATTTTATCTTCTGAATTGATTGGAAAGGCATAGGCAATAAATTTGCTTCCTTTGTCTTTAAATTGGCCTTTAGTACTTGATTTTATGGTATAATATTGTTCCATTAATTTTATTTCTAGCTATTAAAGCGAAAGTAAAATTGCTAATTTAATTTAAATTTTTTTTTCTTTTCAAATTTAAGATGCCTTATAAAATTAGTTTAAATATTAACCATCCTTCAATAATATCTGTATTTTTGCTAAAATTTTTCGGATGAATCAGAATCATTATTTCCTAAGACATTTAGTGGAAGAATTGAGGAGAATCTTGGTATATGCCAGATTGAAGCAATGTTTTTCTCAGGATAAAGATGAATTAATTCTAGGTTTTGAAAGGCAAAATGGGGAGGATTTTTGGATGAGAGCCTTGTTTCATCCAGAATTTTCTACTTTGCAATTTCCTGAAAGTTTTCATCGGGCGGGGAGAAATTCCATAGACCTTTTTTCCGATATCCTTTTATATGAGGTGCAAGAGGTTTATTTATTTGAAAATGAACGGGCTTTCTCGATTAATTTTCTGAATGGATACCGACTTTTGTTTAAATTGTACGGAAATCGCGGTAATGTTATTTTATTTCAAGAAGACAGTCATATAGCTCAGTTTCAAAAGAAACTAAAAAAAGATTTAGAAATAAATCCAGAAAATTTGGACCGCCCCATTAATCAATCCAAACAAGCCTTTGTTGAACATGGTTTAAAATTAACCTTTCCTACTTTTGGTAAGGAGATTTTCCAATTGATGGAGGCCAATGGTTTTGAAGCGCTTGATAGGGATAGCCAATGGGAGGTTTTACAAGGTATCTTACAGGAATTAGGGGAACCTTATTTTTATATATATTCCAATACCTCTGGTGTCCAGCTTCATTTATTGAAGAAAGATGAACCTATATTATTTGAAACATCTTCTGCGATGGAAGCCTTAAATCAATTATATTATTTTTATTGGGTAGTTGGAGAATTCAACAAGAAAAAACATGATTTAATTCGGAAATTTGAACAGTTTCTTTTGAAATCAGGTATTCATCTTACCAATCTAAAAAAACAATTAGAAGCCAAAGAAACAGGTGTGTCTTTAGAGGAATTAGGTCATATTATCATGGCGAATACCTTTGCCATTCCAGAAGGATCCACACAGATAGAATTAGATAATTTTTATACCAATCAAAAAATAAAGATAGATTTAAACCCGAAACTCAACCCGATTCAAAATGCAGAGAATTATTACCGAAAATCAAAAAATTTCTTAAAAGAAATCGAGCAATTAAAAATGACGATTCATCAGAGAGAATTGCAAAAATCACGTGTGGAAGAGGCTTTGGAGAATTGCCAACTGGCGCATAATAATAAAGGATTGAGACCTTTTCTTAACCTAGCAGAAGAAATTAGTCATATTCACGAAAAGCAGATAGAAGAATTTCCTTTTAAGGAATTTATCTTAGAGGGATGGACTATCTGGGTAGGAAAATCAGCCAAAAATAATGATTTATTGACCTTTAAATACGCAAAAAAGAATGATTTATGGCTTCACGCAAGGGATGTTCCTGGGTCGCATGTTATCATCCGAAACCCCAACAATAAGGGAGTGCCAAGTTTTGTAAAAGAAGCAGCCGCCTCATTGGCAGCCTATTATTCCAAAAGAAATACTGAAAATTTTGTGCCCGTCATCATTACACCTCGAAAATATGTGAGAAAAACAAAGGATTTAGAAATTGGACAAGTTTTAATTGACCGGGAGGAAGTGCTCTTGGTGCATCCAAAGGAAAAAATATAATTATAAAAAAGATTTTATTTTTTAGCATTTAAGTACTATTTTCGTAACTTAAAATTGAAAATTTAAACTAAAAAACTATATGAATTCAACTGGATTACAAACCCTAGACTATCTGGTATTTTTATTTTATTTTGTAGTAGTTGCCGGTTATGGTTATTGGGTATATCAAAGAAAAAAACAAAAAATCGAATCTTCTAATGATTTCTTTTTAGCGGAGGGGTCTCTGACTTGGTGGGCAATTGGTGCATCATTAATTGCATCGAATATTTCTGCAGAGCAGTTTATCGGTACATCTGGAGATGGTTTTAAGATGGGTTTAGCTATTTCCACTTATGAATGGATGGCAGCAGCAACACTTTTGATTGTGGCTATTTTCTTTATGCCTATTTATTTAAAGAATAAAATATTTACTATGCCTCAATTTTTGAGACAACGTTATAATCCGACGGTCTCCTTGATTATGGCTGTTTTTTGGTTGATGTTGTATATTACCGTAAACTTAACTTCAATTCTTTATTTAGGGGCTTTAGCAGTTTCTGCGATTTCTGGTTTAGATCTGACAGTTGTCATGATAGGAATGTCATTATTTGCTGGTATAATTACAATTGGAGGAATGAAAGTAATTGGATATACCGACGTTATTCAAGTAGTATTTTTAGTTATTGGAGGTTTAGTAACTGCCTATTTGGCTTTAAATATGGTTTCAGATCATTTTGGGGGAGATGGAGTAATGTCTGGTCTATCTTTGATGATGGAAAAATCTCCAGATCACTTCCACATGATTTTGGATAAATCCAATGAAAATTATTCTGCTTTACCTGGTCTGACCGTTTTAATCGGAGGAATGTGGATTATTAATTTAAATTATTGGGGATGTAATCAATATATTACTCAAAGAGCCCTAGGGGCAGATTTAGCAACTGCACGGAATGGTATTTTATTTGCTGCCTTCTTAAAGATGTTAATGCCAATTATTGTGGTTTTACCAGGTATTGCTGCATGGGTGCTATATAAAGAAGGTTATATTCTATCAGATGGAACAAATTTCCAGGATGC
>CAZXZK010000027.1:5747-16345 GCA_964645295.1 uncultured Cytophagales bacterium
GCCATGACGGTAAATGGAACTGTAAACAAAGATAATGCTTATCCTTTGTTATTAAATCTTTTACCTACTGGTTTAAAAGGATTATCCTTTGCTGCCCTAACAGCTGCGGTGGTAGCTTCTATGGCAGGTAAAGCGAATTCAATTTCTACCATCTGGACACTAGATATTTACAAAGGATACATCAATAAGGAAGCCGATGAAAAGCATTTAGTAAGAATGGGTAGAATTGCCGTTTTGGCTGCATTAGCCATTGCGATTATTATTACTCCATTTATGGGTATCGATAAGACGGGTGGTTTCCAATTCATTCAAGAATATACCGGTTATGTTTCTCCTGGTATATTTGCTTTATTCTCTTTAGGTTTCTTCTGGAAAAGAACCACCTCAAAAGCGGCTTTATTTGCTTTAATCGGAGGTGTGACCTTATCCATTGTTTCAAAATATATTCCTACATGGACAGGGCTGAATGATACATTGTTTTATACAGCCTTCCCAGATGCCGATGGAACCTATATGATTCCATTTATGGATAGAATGGGATGGGTATTCCTATTCTGTGTCATTTCAATGGTAATTATTTCAATGGTTGATCCTGAAGGAAAGGATAATCCTAAAGGACTTGAAATTGATTCTAAGATGTTTGCATTGAAACCTGGTTTTATCGCAGGATCAGTGATCATCTTAATCATGTTATTGTTTTTGTATACGTATTTCTATTAGTAGAAAATAAGAATTGTAGAATCGGAGAATTGTAGAAAATAAGAATTGTAGAAAATAAGGATTGTAGAATCGGAAAATATTCTAATATTCTCCGATTCTCATTCTTTATAGATATATATGTAATTGTAGAATGAATTCTCCTTTAGATTTTGAATTATTTAAACTACTATATACAGGTCTTGTAGAATACTGAGTTGTAATTTTTGCATTATGGCCATCTAAGAAAAAATTTGCTCCAATATCAAACTGATTACTGGCCTTGTCCAATGCCTCAAAATTTTTGTAAGTAAAAGCTCCAAATGGCTGAATTCTTACTTTTGGTTTTTCATTATTATTAGGTAAAACCACTCCAGCTTGTGTGTACCAAATTTTACCAGTACCAATGGTAGGTTGCAGATTTCCTGGTCCTGCTAATGATGGTGTACCGTTAAAAGCTTGATCTACACTTCCTTCATTCATAATTCCAATATTTCTCAAGTATTTTGGACCAAAGTCATAATTATAAAACACGCTATAGGCAGTAATTGCCATTTTTTTATCCTTATCGCCAATTGGCATATCTAAAAAAGCATCCAAGGCCAAAAGATTAATAGGATGTTCTTCTATTACTCCATTTACGGAAGTTTGAGTTCCCTTAGGTGCGTAATAAAACCCTCCACCAATATTAAATATCTTTTTTGTTCCTATATAAGTTCCAACCTTATAGGGTAATAAATTAGATTCTTTATCGAAAATTTGGTATTCAAAATAACCTGCTTTAGACCATTGGGTGGCATTATTATTGTCCACTGCTTTAGCAAGTGATGCATTTGAAACATTAACTGGGGTTTGATTTGTTGAATATGGTTTGTTAATACTTACACGATATTCGAAATGATTGTATTTGCCTTTAGCGAAAAAACCAATTTGTCTTGCAAATTGATCAGAATTTTCAATTAAAGGCCAGTTAAATATTGGGGCATCAACTGTCAAAAAATTTAAAGTTGAAGCCATTGTCATACGAGAAAGCCCCATATAATAATGTAATCCTCCTCCAATGGTTAAACTAAATGGATTTGAACCTTTAGGATTAGTAATGACGTATTCATTCCAAGCAGCATGATAAAACAAGCCTGGTTTTTTTCCAGCACCATAACCGCCGGTATTGGCAGAACCAGCAGCTCCTCCATTAATAAAAGTTTGGTTGTTTATACCAATGTGTGTTACAATCATGTATCGGGGTGAAATTTGTGCATAAGATAAAATTCTTAAACGCCTTAAACCTATATCCTCAAAATGAGAAACGGATTCATCACCAATTTTGGTTCCTGGATTCATTTCTGTTGAACGAAACCAAATTTGATTCCAAGAAATAATTCTCATGTATTTAGTTCCTTCTGGATTCAAATTGAACTTTAATCCTCCGCCGTAATCTAAAGATCCTTGTGAAAAAGACAGTGAGGTATATAAAAAACAAATAATAAAAAATAATTTTTTCATAGTGGTTATTTTATTAGTTATTTGATTTATTGAATGGTTGGTATTAACTATTTTATGAAAATAGGTGAACGATTAATTTCATCTATCATGGTATAATTGAAGATGGAGTTTCTTGTAATTGGTAGTTTTATGTATTAATGGTTGGAATGATCTATTTAATTAAACTCTTCCTTGAATGATTTCTTCTACAATATTGGGATCTAGGAGGGTGGAGGTATCACCTAATTGGTTTATTTCACCTTCTGCAACTTTACGTAAAATCCTTCTCATGATTTTTCCTGAACGCGTTTTGGGTAGTCCTGTTACAAATTGAATTTTATCCGGTTTGGCAATGGGCCCAATTTCTTTTGTTACTGTTGCCAAAATTTCCTTTTTTAAAGAATCTTGATTTTCTGGAATTTTTTCACAAATAATATAAGCGTAAATTCCTTGCCCTTTTATATCATGCGGATATCCTACCACAGCAGATTCTACAACTCCCTGATTTAAATTGATTGCATTTTCAACCTCAGCAGTCCCAATGCGGTGGCCAGAAATATTCATTACATCATCCACACGACCAGTAATTCTAAAATAACCGTTTTCATCCTTTAAACAACCATCTCCTGTAAAATAGAGTCCCTTGTATGTTGAAAAATAAGTTGATTTACAACGTTCATGGTCGCCCCAAGTTGTACGAATGATGGAAGGCCAAGGGAATTTTATGCATAAATTTCCATTGACATTATTTCCCTCTAATTCTTTACCATTTTCATCCACTAAAATAGGCTGTACACCAGGAAGTGGTAGGGTGGCAAAGGTAGGTTTTGTTTTTGTAATACCAGCAATTGGTGAAATTAAAATTCCACCGGTTTCTGTTTGCCACCAGGTATCTACAATTGGGCATTTTTCTTTGCCAACATGTTCATTATACCAATTCCACGCTTCTTCATTCAAGGGTTCTCCAACAGAACCTAATACCTTTAAGGAACTTAAATCCTTGTTTTTAATTAAGTCTGTACCGAGCCCCATGAGTGAACGTATGGCTGTCGGCGCGGTATAAAAGATGTTTACTTTATGCTTTTCAATGATGTCCCAAAATCGTCCACCATCTGGATAGGTTGGCACCCCTTCAAACATTAAGGATTTTGCTCCATTTAAAAGAGGACCATAAACCAAATAAGAATGACCGGTTATCCAACCAATATCAGCAGTACAGAAATATACATCGCCTTCGTTATATTGGAATACATTCAAAAAAGAATAGGCCGTATAAACCATATAGCCACCAATGGAATGAACCACACCTTTGGGTTTTCCGGTTGACCCTGAGGTATACAGAATAAACAAAGGGTCTTCGGCCTTCATGATTTCGGCAGGACAATCCACCGAGGCCTGAGATTCTAATTCATCCCAATCAAAATCTCTACCCTCTAACATCTCAGTGGAGCCAAGAGTTCTTTTCTTTACGATGACATGTTCCACAGAGGGGCAGTTTTGTATACCCATATCCACGGTTTCTTTCATTGGAATCATTTTATTTCCTCTGGCAGCCTCATCAGTTGTCAATACGATTTTACAATCTGAATCATTGATCCTATCCGCAAGGGCTTGTGCTGAAAATCCCCCAAAAACCACAGAATGAATTGCTCCAATTCTTGCACATGCCAATACAGCAATGGCTAATTCAGGTATCATTGGCATATATATGCAGACTCTGTCTCCTTTTTTTATTCCTTTGGATTTTAAAACATTTCCAAATCGACAAACTCTTTGATATAAGTCTTGATACGTCAAAGAATAAGAAGTTTCATCAGGGCTATTGGGTTCGTATATTATAGCTTCTTGATCTCCTTTTGTATTTAGATGTCTATCCAAGGCATTGACGGTAATATTTAATTCCCCATCTTCAAACCATTTTACAGAAAAATCATTGAAATTCCATTCCAAGATTTTGGAGAAAGGTTTTTCCCACTGGAAATTTTTGGCAATTTCAGACCAGAATTCCTCTGGATTTTCAAGGCTTTTTTGGTAGACTACTTGGTATTCTTCGAAACTATTTATTTTCATAAGTTAATTTATTGATAATCGTATTCTCCTATTAGGGAAAAATAGCCAAAAATGATCATACTTGTACTTACAAGCGGCATTAAAATAAATGTGTAAATTATTGCCGGAACAAGGTCATTTCCCCCTTTTCCCCATAAAGGTAGGGCTTGATTTACAAATAAATAATATCCTGCTACAATTCCTAGAGCTATCCACAAAATTCCTAATATTTTTTTTAATTGATTCATGATGGTCTGATTTAATGGTTTGTATATTTTTTTCGATCTTCTTTAATATAAATTAATCCAATAATTAGGGAAATTGCAATTAGAATGATTGGATAATTTAGGCCTTCTAAATAGGGCTTAGCATATTGAATGGGTTGACCAGCCTCTTGGGCCATTTTATTTGCCATGGTGGCCTGAGTAACCAAAAAAGTAGCAATTGCTGGCATTAATCCACCAAATATTCCATTTCCAATATGATAGGGTAAAGACATGGAAGTATACCGGATTTTTGTTGGAAACAATTCTACTAAAAAAGCTGCAATAGGTCCATATACCATTGTAACAAAGCTAATTAAGGCGAAAATTAGGGCAATAAAAGTGTTTCTAGCACTTTTCCCAAGATTTAATTGAACAGTTTCAGTCTTATTTCCAGTACTTAAATCAAGACTCGTTTTAAAAGTTGCTTGTGTTCCATCGGAATATTCATTCGTAATAAGCGAGTTCTGAATATTTAGATCATTGGATTCTGGGTTTTCTGAAACAGACGAAACCATAGTTTTATTCTCTAAGTTGGCTGTTTGATACATGGTCTCATAAATTGGTCGGTAAAATATTACTCCTAATAACATTCCAACCATCATAATTGATTTTCTTCCAATTTTGTCTGATAGCCAGCCAAAGAAAATAAATAAAGGGGTGCCAAGAATTAAACCAATGGCCAATATGCTATTTGCCTGTATGTCATTGATATTACATACTTTTATCATGAATGCCTGAGCATAAAACTGTCCTGTATACCAAACCAGACCTTGTCCCATTGTAGCTCCCAATAAGGCTAATAGAACAAATTTTAGATTATATTTATTTCCAAAAGAGTCTTTCAAAGGGTTGGAAGAGGTTTCTCCTTTCTTTTTTGCTGTTTCAAATAAGGGTGATTCAGCCATATTTTTCCTGATTTGAAAGGAAACCAGAACCATGACAGCTGAAAGAAGGAAAGGGATTCTCCAACCGTATGAATTGAAATCTTCTGTACTCATAAGGGCTTTTGTTCCCATAATGACGAATAAGGAAATGATCAGACCTACCGTGGCAGTTGTTTGAATCCACGAAGTAAAAAACCCTCTTTTTTCATCAGGGGCGTGTTCTGCCACATAGGTGGCAGCTCCTCCATATTCACCACCCAATGCTAAACCTTGTAATAATCTTAGGAGTAGGACTATAATAGGTGCAATAGCTCCAATTGTTTCATAGGAAGGAATTAAGCCAATAGCAAAAGTAGCTCCGCCCATTATTAAGAGAGTTACCATGAAGGTATATTTTCTACCAATTAAATCTCCTAATCTTCCAAATACCAATGCTCCAAAGGGTCTGACTACAAAACCTGCAGCGAATGTTGCTAGTGTATTTAAAAAAGCAGCAGTCTGATTATCAGATGGAAAAAATTTAGTTGCCAAAACAGTAGCCAAACTTCCAAAAATATAGAAGTCGTACCATTCAATAAGCGTGCCTACAGAGGAGGCACTAATGACGTAGGTCAAAGATTTTTTGTTAGACATAATTAAATAAATGGGGTTAGGTGAGTTCTAAAAATTATTTTCTTGAAATTTTTACAAAATAGAACTCTTTAATTCTGTAAAAAAAACATTTATTTTTTAAAAATTTAAATTTTTTAATTCATTTTCCAAATTAAATTTAATAATTTTTTTTTAATAAATTTATTTACCAATAATTAAAATAAATTGACCGAAAACTCTTTTAAATTAAAATAAAAATTATTCTCGTATTTTTACTACATGAATAAGAGACTCATAGTCGTAGCTGGGCCCACTGCCGTTGGTAAAACTGCCTATAGCGTTGAATTAGCTAAGAAACTCGGTACTGAAATTATTTCTTTTGATTCCAGACAATTTTATAAGGAATTGTCGATTGGAACGGCAAAACCTTCGGTAGAAGAACAAGGTGGGGTTAAACATCATTTTATTGATTCACATTCTATTCATGAATATTTTTCGCCAGGAGATTTTGAAAGGGAAGTATTGCAATTGATGGATAGTTTATTTCTGAAATATGATATTTTAATTGCTACTGGCGGTTCGGGATTATATCTTAAGGCCTTGGTGGATGGTTTGGATGAAATGCCTGAAATAAATGAGGAATTACGTCAGGCCTTAAATAAAGAATTGGAGACGAAAGGAGTAGAAGAGTTATTAAAGGAACTTAAGGAATCCGATCCTGAATATTATGAGATAGTTGATAAAATGAATCCTCAAAGGGTTGTTAGGGCTTTAGAGGTTTGTAGGTCCTCGGGTAAACCCTATTCTTATTTTCGGACGGGTACGAAGTCTGATCGTCCTTTTGAAATTCAAAAAATAGTCTTGATGAGGGAGAGGGAGGAATTATATGAAAGGATCAATCTTCGGATGGAAAAAATGCTTGAGAATGGATTGGTAGAGGAGGCTAAGGCGAATATAGCTTATCGAAATCAAAATGCCTAAAAAACCTTGGGCTATAAGGAGGTATTTGGCTATTTGGATGGAGAATATGATGAGCAGGAAATGATTCGTTTATTGAAAAGAAATAATCGAAGATATGCCAAAAAACAAATCACTTGGTTCAAGAACCAAGATAATTTTCAATACCTCCATCCAGATGAATCAATTTTTTAAAACCTTTTGCTTCTAAGAGCCGACAAGCAATGATACTTTGGGTTCCATTATAACAAATCACCAGGTATTCTTTATTCTCATCAAGTTCTTCTTTCCTTTGTAGCAAATCATCCAAAGGAATATGAATACCACCAAAATTGAGGGCATCCCATTCACGGGGTGTGCGAACATCCAGGATGGTAAGATCTTGGGGTCTTTGGATAAAATCGTTTACTGAAAAATGTCTCACGAATGATTAATAACCAGCTTCTTTCCAAGCCAACATTCCTCCCAATAGATTTCTAACTTTATTAAAACCTTGGCTTTCTAAATATTCCTTGGCTCTTCCAGAACGTGCACCAGAACGACAATGTAAAATAATTTCTTTATCCTCTAGGCCCTCAAATTCGTCTAAAGAATGAGGTAAATCTCCTAAAGGGATTAATTTTGCTCCAATATTAAATTCCTCATATTCATGCTGCTCACGAACATCGAATAAATTCAATGCTTCTCCAGCATCGATTCTTTCTTTTAATTCTTGTATTTGTATATCTTCCATTTTAATTTTTATTATTTAACATGAATAAATTCATGGTCTAAAATATGCATTTTTCCCTACTCATAGTTCATAAATCATTGCTCATGCAGCGTGGCGGCCGCTCTTCCCTTATTCTTCCTCCTCTCCTGAAACCCAAATATGAATGGCATCTCCTGTATGAATCGATTTTCCATTACAATTCGCACATTCCTGTCTAAAAATAGTTCCCTCAGGGGCATTTGAATATGGATCAAAGGTGATGTTGCCAATTTTTAAATTTAATCCAATCAAAATGAATTGTGCCTCATAATAGGGCTTCCCAATTAAATTAGGAATTTCCATTTCAATATCTTGTTCGCCATTTCCAATGACTAAATCAATCCTCGATCCTTTTTTTATTAAACTTCCTTCTTCCAGTAATTTTCCGTTAGAATAGATTTCCAATACTTCTTTGGCTCTTGGGTCATTGATTTCTTTTACCTCACCCTTTATTAATCCATTGATCATCAATTGTTGTTCAGCACTATTGATGGAAGAGCCAATGATGTTAGGAAGTTTAATGCTAGGTGGGGTAGAAGTGGAGATGGTGATATAGATTCTTCTATTTGATTTAACTTGGTCTCCTGCTTCAGGGTATTGGCTAAGCACTACATTTGCTTTTTTATTTAAAACGAAAATCGAATCAGTTATTTCATAATTTAAATCTTGCAATTCCAATAATTGGATGGCCTCCTGAGTATCTAAATCAGTAACTTCCGGAACTTGAATGGACTTCCCGTGTTGAGTGGTATAGGGTAAAAAAAGATAAAAGAAGATGAAGAATAATACACCAAAAAACAGAATGATTACGCCTAAATGTTTAAGCAAATCCTTGAAATTGTTTGTGGGTATTATTTTCATCTTCTTTTTTTAATAAAATTAAAAAAAAAAGAAAAAAATAAAATTAATATTTAAATACCTTTCCTCCAGCTAAAACCTCTTGTTTGGCTTCGTCAAAAGTAACTCTTTCTCCTGTTCTATAAGCTGCATTAGACATGATAGTAGCAATCGAATGTTGGTATCCAGCCTCAATCGGAGCATTTGGAGTTTTTCTACTTCTTACACATTCCATCCAGTTTTTCACGTGGTTATGTGTTAAATTATCTCTTCCTGTATTGGCTTCTGTCGCTACTTTTTCACCTTTTAATTCTAAATTAGGCAATAAATTAGCATTAAGTCCCATAGCTTTTGCTTCCCTTTCTCTCAATCCACCATTTGGTGAAATGATGTTAGTATCTAAATTTAATTCCCCTCCATTCGAATAATAAATCTCTTTAGTACCACCGGCACTATTGGAGAATCGAGAGGTAAATTGTACTTGGAATCCTGAAGAAAGATCATCCGCCGGACCGTAATCAAAGACTACTGTCATCGTATCCGCATTGGATCGTCCATCTTTCCATTGGTAAATTCCCCCGTTTGATACCGCTGAGCGAGGATGTGCTAAGCCAGAGAACCAGTGGACCGTATCGATTTGGTGCGACATCCACTGTCCTGGAATACCAGATGAATACGGCCAGAAAAGACGATACTCCAAGTACTTACGTGGATCGAATGATTCTTGTGGACGATTGATTAAATATCGTTGCCAATCGACATCTGATTCTTTTAAGTTTTTAGTAAGTTCTGGTCTTCTCCATCTTCCTGGTTGGTTAACGTTCCACATTAATTCAACCATAACAATCGGACCAAAATCTCCTGATTTAATGAATTTTTCAGCTGCATGGTAGTTTTCACCGGATCTTCTTTGAGAACCAATTTGAACAATTCTTCCACTTTCCTTCACGGCTTTCAAGACCGCTCTATTATCTTCCATGGTTTCAGCCAATGGTTTTTCTGTATAGGTATCACAACCAGCTTTTACCGCTTCAATGGTATGAATCGCATGTTGAAAATCCGCTGTGGAAATCATGACGGCATTCAAGTCTAGAGACTTATCTGCATATAATTCATCATTGTTTCTATAGGCTTTTACTGAACCTCCTAGTTTTTGTTCTAAATAGGCTTTTCCATCTTCTCTACGCTTATTCCAGATATCTGAAATACCCACCATTTCGAAATTATGTTCTTTTTGTAATTCGGCAAAAGGAGGCACATGGGAAGCCCTATGTCTATCAGAGAAACCTACGCAGGCTACTCTAATTCTGTCATTGGCTCCTGCAATTTTCGAATAGGATTTAGCTGAGAATGCGATTGTTCCTAAAGAAGCTAATGCAGTTTTTTGAATAAATTGTCTTCTTTCCATAATAATTATCGGTTTATTTAATTGATCTTACTTTAATATTTCTGTAGAAAACAGAATCTCCGTGTTCTTGGAATAAAACGGGTCCTTTCTCCAACATTCCAAATCCTGGCCATACCTTATGTTTTGAATGGGCAACTAAAACACGGAAGGCAGGTCCACCTCTTTCGTATTCCAATACTTTGAAGCCATTATGCCAATGCTCTACATGGTTATTCGGATAAACAATCACTCTTGCTCTATTCCAATCTCCAATTTTTGATTTAAATCTAGCATTGACTTTTTCCGAAGGAATTAAGTCATATAAAGAGGCTAAGGTTCTATTTCCCTCTGTTCCCATTTTAGCATCTGGATGTCTCTCATCGTCTAATACTTGATATTCTAAACCAATGGCAGATTTTCCAGAATTATAGGTTTCATTGACAAAATATTTAAACCCAGAATTAGCTCCTTCCGTCAGTTGGAAGTCAAACGAAATCTCAAAAGCAGAAAATTCTTCTTTGGAAATGATATCTCCTCCGTCCTGAGCTTCTCGACCACCTTTACCGTTGACATGTAAAAGACCCTCTTCGACAGTCCATACTTTTGGTGGAGGATTGGTGCTAAAGGCCGATCTCCATCCTGATAGATCTTTTCCGTTAAAAAGTAAATGATAACCTAAAGCCTTCTCACCTTCAGAG
>CAZXZK010000027.1:16355-19329 GCA_964645295.1 uncultured Cytophagales bacterium
TTTTTCCATTTTATTTGAGTACCAGCATCTTCTTTCTTGCCAATGGCATGAACTTGAAAGGCGATAATTCCTTCTGCCGTCATATCATCTACTAAATAAGCAACAGGTACATCATTGATCCAGGTACGGATAGTTGAACCAATGGCTTCTATTCGATAATGATTCCATTCTCCATTTTTAAAAGCTTTTTTGGCTGATGGGTTTCTTTCATTTTGATATAACCATCCTCTTCTAGATTCATCGTAAATACCACCGGCCCATCCTCTTTCGGAAGGGTCAATTTCTACTTGATAGCCATGAACCCGACCATTCATAATGGATGGATCAGAGATTGAACGAATTTGAATGCCTGAATTCATTGAGTCATCAATCAATAAATCACATTCTAAAATAAAATCTCCATACTTCTTTTCAGTCGCCATAAATGAATTTGGCGTGCCATAAACGGTTGTACCTACCATCATGCCATCTTTTACTTCATATTTTGCTTGACCATTTAGTTGTGTGAAGCCAGAAAAATCCTTTCCATTAAAGAGATTTGTCCATTTTTCTGCTTGGGCAGATACCAAATTTCCTAGGAATAATAAGGAAACGATTAATAATGTTTTTTTCATACGAGTATTTAAATAGATTATACGGAATATAGATAAAAGTATGGAAATTGGAAAATTTACTTGTATTTTTGTAAATAAATTTAGGATGAAATTATTGAATGAAAAAGCAAACAAGAGCCATTCGTATACAATCTGAAAGAAGTTTAAATAGGGAGCACTCGGTTCCTTTATATTTAACTTCTAGCTTTGTTTTTGATGATGCCAATCAAGGAAAAGCCGTATTTGCAGAGGAGGAAAAAGGGAATATTTATTCGCGGTATATGAATCCGAATGTGGATGAGTTTGTTGAAAAAATGGTCATGTTGGAGGAGGCTGAAGACGGTTTAGCTTTTTCAACCGGGATGGCTGCAATTTTTGGTACGATGGCTGGTTTATTAAAGCAAGGAGATCATATAGTTGCTTCTTATGCCTTATTTGGTTCTGCCCTTCAAATCATGAATAAGATCACTGCCAAATGGGGTATTGAGGTTAGCTATGTAGATGGGAGAGATTTAGGGCAATGGCAGGCTGCTTGTCGGGAGAACACTCGCTTATTTTTTTGTGAAAGTCCATCAAATCCTGGTTTAGAGATTGTTGATATCGCCGGTTTAGCCAAGATTTCAAAATCGAAAAATATTGTCTTGGTCGTGGATAATTGTTTTGCCACTCCTATTATTCAAACCCCGATTTTATTAGGGGCAGATTTGGTCATTCATTCTGCTACGAAATTTATTGATGGGCAGGGCCGTGTGTTGGGGGGGGTGGTATGTGGAAAGCAAGAATTAATCGATGAATTGAGATTTTTTGCTCGCCATACGGGGCCTTCTTTATCCCCATTCAATGCTTGGGTTTTATCTAAATCATTAGAAACTCTTGAATTAAGGGTTGAAAAACAATCTTCCAATGCCTATGAATTGGCTTTGGCATTAGAGAATCATCCTCAATTGAATCATGTGAATTACCCATATTTGTCTTCTCACCCACAGGTAGACTTGGCAAAAAAGCAAATGAAGTTTGGGGGAGGGATCATTACAATTGATATAAAAGGTGGTTTTGAAAAAGTGGTGGAATTCTCAAAATCCATTCAACTATTATCTATTTCACCCAATTTAGGGGATTCGAGATCCATCATGACACATCCAGCTTCTACTACCCATTCTAAACTTTCAGAGGAAGATCGATTGAAAATTGGAATTACTCCAGGCTTGGTAAGGATTGCAGTTGGTTTAGAACATATTGATGATCTTAAAGAAGATATTATTTCAGCCTTGAATTCTCTAGCATGATAGCGATACTTTTTTCCATTGCACTTATTAGTATAAACGTTATTATCTGTGTTTATGGAGAAAGAAAACTGTCTGCTTTTATGCAAGATCGAATGGGCCCCATGGAACATGGAAAATGGGGGACTTTTCAATTATTTGCTGATTTATTAAAATTAATTCAAAAAGAAGATATTGTTCCACTTGCTGTTCAAAAAAGAGTTTTCTTATTGGCTCCTTGGTTGATATTCTTATCCATATTTGGCGCTTTTTCTCTCATCCCTTTTGGTACAGAAAATTGGTTTTTTGGTAGTAATAATTCCTTGGGATTGATGGTTTTGATAGGTATTTTAGGTTTAGACAGTGTGGGAATATTATTAGCCGGTTGGTCTTCTAATAATAAATATTCCCTTTTAGGTGCGATTCGTTCTGTTGCACAAATTCTATCCTTTGAAATTCCGATGGGATTAATTCTTTTATCCTTTGTTTTATTTACAGGAACGCTAAATTTACAAGAAATTACCCTAATGCAAGGGGTCTATTCAGATCAGCCAATTTATTTATTTGGTTTGAAAAGTTTAGGTATTCAAATCAATCAATTAGGTGGTATATTTAGTTGGAATATTATTCAAATGCCCTTTTACACAATTCTTTTTATCATTTATTTTATTGTAATATTGGCGGAGTCTAATCGTGCTCCATTTGATATTCCAGAGGCAGAATCTGAATTAGTAGGAGGTTTTCATACTGAATATTCCGGTTTACGATGGGCTATTTTATTTATGTCTGAATATGGTATGATGCTCTTATTATCTATTTTAGGCGTTGTCTTGTTTTTTGGAGGCTATTATTCACCCTTCCCTAATATAGGTAATTTCGCGCTGGCCGATTGGACCAACGGTACTTATGGGGAATTGTCTGGAATTGCCTGGGCTTTGTTTTGGCTATTGCTTAAATCCTATTTGATTATTTTGGTTCAAATGTGGGTACGATGGACCCTTCCAAGAGTTCGAATGGATCAACTAATGGAATTTAGTTGGAAGTTTTTAACCCCAATAAGTTTAGGCTTTGTCGCAATTTCAGCGATTTGGTCGCTTTTCTAAGGATTATATCGCTTTT
>CAZXZK010000027.1:19429-20898 GCA_964645295.1 uncultured Cytophagales bacterium
AGTATTTATTGTTTGATCCTAAATCTATTAAGTTTTGCTACTTTTTCTCAAGATTCAATCCGCCTTATCAAGGGAAAGGTAGTAGATAGTTTCACCCAAGAGCCTCTAACAGGGGCAACGGTGGAATTAGACTTTAAAGAAATAGGACTTACCACTAATGATCAAGGAGAATTTACACTTTCTATTGACCCGGGAGAGCATGCTCTTAAAGTTACTTTTGTCGGCTACGATGCATTCAGAAGAAAGATTTATGCGAAAGATAGTAGTTTAACCTTAAGGGTTGAATTGGAAAATGTCGCACAATCCCTAGAGGAAGTGATTGTCTCTAGCGCCAAAATGAAGGAGGATATTCAAACTCCTTCCCTCGGTGTAACAGTTTTATCTTTAAAAGGAATCAAAAAGCTTCCAACCATGATGGGGGAGGTCGATGTATTTCGGAGTATCCAGACCTTGCCCGGGGTAAGTTCGGTCGGAGAAGGGGCTAATGGCTTAAATATTCGAGGATCGCAGGTCGATCAAAATTTAATATTCATTGATGAGACACCCATCTTTAATCCGACTCATATGTTTGGATTATTTTCTGTTTTTGCCTCAGATGCTATTCGAGACTTAGAATTGTATAAAGGTGGCGTTCCCGCAAGATTTGGTGGAAGAGCTGCGACTGTCATGGATATAAAAATGGTAGAACCCAGCTTATACAATTTTTCTTTAAAGGGCGGAGTGGGGCCAGTTTCCAATCGTATAATGGCTGAAATTCCTATCATACCCGGGAAATTATCCATTCTTTCAGCGGCCCGCTTGTCTTATAATGATTTTCTTTTTCGGGCCTTTGCCAAAGGAAGTTTAAAATCGTATCGAGCAAATTTTGCCGATATTGCCACTAAAATTCTCTTTAAACCCAATAATTCTAATTCAATTTCCCTTTCCAATTATATTTCAACGGATTATTATAAGGTGGATTCTTTGTTTAGTTTACAAAATGTAGTTGCCAAAGAAACGAAATTCAATTATGGGCATGAGAACTACGCCCTTCATTGGTCTCATTATTTCTCTCCAAAATTGAGTGCTGTTTTGGCCTTGGTATCCAGTGTGTACAAGACGAAGACCTATGCGCCTGATTCAATCAATACCATTGATTTACATTCTTTTATCGATTATAAAAATGCTCATTTAAGTTTTGATTTTATACCGAATGAAAAAAATGTCTTGAATTTTGGATGGATGGCAAGCTTCTATAATATCTCCCCAGGAAAATTGAATGAATTTGTTCAATCTAGAATTGGAACCGTCATTTTACCTAATGAATATTCAACTGAATGGGCATTTTATCTGGATGATGAATTTCGTGTTAATCAAAAATTTGCTTTTCAAATAGGATTAAGATATAGCCAGTATTATCGAAGAGGTCCCGGTATAAGAAATGCATATGTTGAAGGAATTATTCCAACGGAGGCCTCGATTATTGGTTT
>CAZXZK010000027.1:20908-24018 GCA_964645295.1 uncultured Cytophagales bacterium
GTCATGGCAAAATATGGAGGATTTGAACCAAGGTTGACCATGCGATATGCCTTTGATGATGAAACCACTGTAAAATTTGGTTATAATCGTATGCGTCAATATTTCCAATTAGTTTCCAATAATACAACCCCATTGCCTACTGCTCGCTATAAAACCGCCGATGCTTATGTAGAACCTCAAATAGGAGATTTTATTTCAGCAGGTTTTTTTAAGACTTTTCAATCAAATATTTATGAAATATCAGCGGAGGCCTATTATCGGACGGTACAAAATACCTTGGATTTTATTTCTGGGGCCAATCTTCAATTGAATCCTTATATTGAAACCCAATTTATTAAGGGAAAAGTACGCGCCCATGGTCTTGAATTCATGGGACAAAAGAAGAAAGGGGAAGTCAATGGTTGGGTTTCATATACCTATGCCCGGGCGATGACTCAGGTCATCGGAGATTATCCTCCTATTACCACGATAAATGAGGGGAAATGGTTCCCAACGAATTATGATAAGCCCCATACGGTAAATATTTTTGTCAATATTGGCCAAGGAAATCATCATAGCTTTTCGTTCAATTTTGCCTATAATACGGGAAGACCTTATTCCAAACCATCAGGATTTTATTCCATCAATAATATCTCTTATCCGGTTTATGAGTCAAGAAATAATGCAAGGTTAAGAGATTACCATCGTCTTGATTTTTCATGGACCATCTCCAATGCCTCTATGAAAGATAAGCCATGGATGGGTTCATGGGTATTTACTGTTTATAATATTTATGGTAGAAAAAATCCCTATTCTTTATTCTTTCGTTCAACCAGAAATACCTTAAATCCGTTTGAACTCAGTGTTTTTGCCCGACCTTTGATGTCTTTAACCTATAATTTTAATTTCAACAAAATAAAATGAAAAGATTTCATAGCACTATTTACTTGTTAGTTTTTGGGATCTTATTCCAATTAGAATCTTGTATATTCCCTGCTGTGAAGTTTGATGAAATTATTGGTGAATCCTTTTTAGTCGTAGAAGCCGAAATCCACAATGGTGATGCCCTCAATTTTGTCAAACTTAGTTCTTCTGCCAATTCAGTTACCAAGGGTAATTCTATTCCAATTTCAGATGCCACGGTCTATATAACAGATGATTTAAATAATCGAATTGATTTTAAATTGGATCCATCGGTCCGAGGAAGATATATTCCTTCCACCCCTTTTAAAGGTATCGTCGGACGATTTTATCAATTACATATTCAAACTGTTTCCGGCGAGGAGTATCAAAGCGATGCTGAGGAATTAAAGGCGGTTCCAGATATTTCAGATTTGTATTTTGAATATAATAAAAAAGAGGAATTAGCCGATTTGGATCCTTTAAAAAACGGATTTGATGTTTTTGTGAATTTTAAGGATCTCCCTGAAACTGGTAATTTTTATCAATGGACCTGGGAACATTTTGAAAAATTGGAAATTTGTACCTCTTGTGGTAATGGATCAATCTATGATTTTTATTCGATGGAATGCCGGTTTCCCAGAAGGTCTGTTTCCTCTGCAACAACCAATTATCGGTGTGATGGGAACTGTTGGGATATTATAAAAAATCAGGATTTATTAGTCTTTAGTGATGTTCTAACCAATAATCAGGAGGTGGTTGGGAAGAAAATCCTACGGGTTCCTTATGATGGATCAACGCCGTATTATTTAAAAGTACAGCAAAGAGCCATCAGTCAAGCAGCCTATACTTTTTTTGCCTCTTTGGTGAATTCTTACCAAAATGCGGGCTCCTTATTCGATATCCCTGCAGAAACCAAATTTTCTGTCAATATCCACTCGGTTTCAGATCCTTCCAAAAAGGTTCTAGGTATATTCAATGTTTTTGGATTAAATGAGAAAATCCTTATTATTGATCGTTTCAATGAAGTTCCTGGCAATACGAATCCGGTGAAAATACCCTTGGATGGGTCTATTTACGAATGTCCGATTGGTGGGCCTGCCGATTGTCAGGATCGCACCCCTTGTATCGAATCAGAAACTCGAACCAAAATTCAACCCAAAGGATGGTAGGAGCGGCTGCCGCGCTAACTAGCGCAGCCCCTAAGGAGCGCAGCCGTCCTCGGCTGTGCTAGAATATTGAAACATTATCGAATAAAACAATCTATTTGCCTAATCAATAGAGAAGGCCGAAGCCGGCGGTTACAAAAAAATCCGCCAGATTGAAAATAAAATAGGGGATGATGGGGATGAAAATCATGTCGACAACTTTTCCGAAATTCTCTCCGTATTTTAGGCCCATGGCCATTCCTTCATTTTCAACAAACTGAATTTCTAAAAGATTAGGGAATAGGCTAAAATTCTCATAATAGGTTAAATGAGTTTTAATAACTAACAGGATTCTCCTTCATAAGACCATGAAATAGTCACTGATAAACTATTTCTTTTATAGGTTATTGTTACATCCCTGTCTCCATCTCCAATAATATTTTCTAGAGTATCTCTTAAACAACTTGCATTTCTACAAGTAGTAGAGTGGCAGGGTCTAATGGTATTATTTAGGGTAGGATTTCCATTTTTATTTTTACTAGAAAATGGATTAAAATCAATGGTTTTATTAACTTGATTAAAAGTCAGAACGAATATATCTTTTTTGTCTGAATCTTTTAAATCATCTGATAAGATATATGATGTTAATTCATCAATAATTTCAGGAATTTCATTTGAATGAATTGTTAGCCTACCCATAAAATCTTTTGGGAAATTTTCAGATAGTTCTAGGTTTAAAGGAGCTTTTATAAAAGGTTTATTATTTAAGCTATCCAATTGATTTTCACAAAAATAAAAATAGGTGATGCCTATTGCAAAAAGCGTTGCTGTTATCAGTCCAATGGTTAGACCCCTTTTCCTCCGTGGAGGGGGGGGGGTAGATTGTTTTGAATTCATAGTGGTTAAATTTTTTCTAAAGTAATAAATAAAGATTCAGAAAAAAATAATTAAATAAATATTTTTTATTGAGGGGATAACCCTAACTAGCGCAGCTGTCCTCGGCTGTGCGAGAATATTGAATCATTATTGAATAAAACAATCTATTTGCCTAATCAATAGAGAAGGCCGAAGCCGGCGGTTACA
>CAZXZK010000028.1:0-19923 GCA_964645295.1 uncultured Cytophagales bacterium
CGATACTACTTTTATCGATCTAGGATTAAACACCTTTGATAAGGTAACTTATTATAAGGTGAATTTTTATCATACTTCCTCAGGAGGGATAAGCTTGGTAGATGGTTCTTCTCAAGCAAGAAATGTCTTTTTGGTAGGAAAAACCAATACGGATGCCATTTCTTTGAATTGGTTTACTGATACCCCTTGGTCAAATGAATTTCAGGTACATCGAATTTACCGAGAGAAAACCCCAGGTAGTAATGAATTTAATCGAATAGCTAATGTATCGGTTGGTAATCGATCTACCTTTCGTTTTACCGATACCGGAGAGGATGCCTTTGCTGAGGATGGAACCTTTTCAGTAAATATTCAACCGGATTCAACCTATTGTTATTATGTTGAAACTGTTGGGGAATACGGCGAAGGTTATCCAGATTTTACCTTGATAAATGCCTCTCAGAAAATATGTTTCAAAGCAGTTTCAGGTGGTAGTGGTGGGAATGATGGAGGATTAAATCCCGGTGATGGTGGCGGCGGTGGAGGCGGTGGTGGAGGAACCAATCTAGACCCATGTACCCCAATTTTAAATTTAGTTCAAACTGATTGTGATAGATTGGACGAGGATAAAGATTGTGTTTTTAATAATTTTACTAATCGATTATCCTGGTCGCTACAAAAATCCCCTGATTGTGATACAAGCATCGTGAATTATACGATCCATTATGCTCTGGCAGATTCCTTAGATTTTTCCATTATTGAAACAATCAATGCGAAATCCTTTAGCCATGTGAAGCCGAATCAAATTCAAGGATGCTATTATATCAAAGCCATTTCTGGAACAGGAAAAGTTAGCCAAGCCAGCAATCGTATATGTGTAGAAAATTGTCCAAAATTTGATCTTCCAAATGTTTTTTCTCCCAATGGCGATGGCTATAATGACCGTTTTTTACCCTTACGTTGCCCACGTTTTGTTGAACAAGTGAAAGCAAAAATTGTCGATCGTTATGGTCAATTAGTCTATGAATATGATGGTGATCTTTCGGGATTTGGTTGGGATGGTACCAATTTAAAAGGTAAATCAGTTGCCAGCTCAACGTATTTCTATGAGGTAGAGGTTTTATTTATCAATGTGGTTAATTCACAACGAAATAAATCGATGAAAGGTTGGGTTGAATTGATAAAATAGCCCTAAATTTGTGGGATTATCATCAATTTAGAAAAACATACGATATGGTAGCATTTATTTTTCCAGGGCAAGGTTCTCAATTTCCAGGAATGGCAAAAGATTTACATGATAAATTTGATTTTGCAAAGTCCTTTTTTGAGGAGGCAAATGAAATTTTAGGTTTTGATATTTCTTCTATCATGTTTGAGGGCAGTCAGGAAGAACTTACCCAAACCAAAGTAACTCAACCAGCTATTTATTTACATTCAGTTTTAGTGTCTCAGTTAATGAATGATTTAAAACCTGATATGGTTGCGGGTCATTCATTGGGAGAGTTTTCTGCTCTCGTGGCTGCAGATGCCTTGTCGTGGCAAGATGGACTAAAACTGGTTTCTAAAAGAGCTTTGGCTATGCAAAAAGCCTGTGAAATAGCAGAATCTACTATGGCAGCTGTATTAGGATTGGAGGATCAGGTAATCATTGATATATGTAATAAAACGAAGGGGGAAGTGGTCGCAGCAAATTTTAATTGTCCTGGTCAGGTTGTAATCTCCGGTTCCAAACAAGGAATTCAACTGGTAGGTGAAGAATTGACTGCAGCAGGGGCTAAGCGAGTTTTACCCTTGCCAGTAGGAGGAGGCTTTCATTCTCCTTTTATGGAACCAGCTAGACTTGAATTGGCAGAAGCGATTGAAGCCACCCAAATATCTCAACCTTTTTGTGCGATCGTTCAAAATGTTAATGCACTAGCTGTTAGAGATCCAGAGGAAATTAAGAAAAATCTTATCGCCCAATTAACAGGGGCCGTAAAATGGACACAATCTGTGGAAACCATGCTAGCAAAGGGGATAAATGAATTTGTAGAATGTGGACCAGGGAAGGTTTTACAGGGCTTAGTTAAAAAAGTAAATCGTGAGGCAGCCGTTAGGTCTGCAGAAATTTCTGAATAATTTTTTCAATTCATATTTGAATTAAAAAATTCTTATTGTATTTTTGCATTCGATTTTGACCTATGGTGTAATGGTAACACATCTGATTTTGGTTCAGTCGTTCTAGGTTCGAATCCTAGTAGGTCAACAATCTCTTAAAACCAGTTCATCAAAGTGGACTGGTTTTTATTTTATTTTCTCAAAACGATTTTTGGATGGTTCGTTAAAGGTTTTTCGTTTGATCGAAATTAATAATAAGCCAAGTATGGCTGAATTTAGTAAGATAAGGATTGAAATAATCAAGCCAATGGCCACAGTGGTTGCCCAGCCTGGAACCGCAGTAAAAGTGACTAATTTTGAATAGATTACATAAATAAAATAAGTAAATAATACGCCAATAAAAGTCAAAATGATTTTCATTGATTGGTACAAGATTTCCTCTGAAAACTCAATAAATGAGAATAATCCGTGTAAGACTAAATTACGAAAATTCATTTTAGATTCTCCTCCAATTCTTGGCCTTCGGTCAAATTTTAAATAAATAATATTTTTGGATAATTTTGAAAGGAAACTATAATAATGGACAAAAAAAGAATTCTGTATTCCATTTAAATAACGGATTGGAAGATAACTAAAATTCCCTCCTTTAATAGAATGCCCCGTAAATAATTTAAAGATTGATTTATAAATCCTATAACCGATTTTAAATTGGGAGTTTTCAGACCGTTTTCCTCTTTCAAAAATAACAATTTGATCTATCGATTTATTTACAACCTCAAATATTCCTTGTGGATTATCCTCCCCATCACTATCAATGACAAATAGTCCTTTCAATGAATCCTTAAATTCCATGGCGCAATTCAAGCCCGTTCGAATCGCCTGTTGATGTCCTTGATTTAATAAGTGTTTAAAGACTCTTATTTCAAATAAATTCGATTTAAAAGAAAAATTACGCAGTATCTCAGTGGTTTCTGGCTCCGAAAAATCGTCTATTATAATAACAATAAATTGTTGGTTCAAGGACTTTAACCGATTTTCAATTTCCTCCAAAAATTGAATAATTGAATCGCCTTCATTATAGCAAGGAGATATTATTGCATACATCATTTATTGTTGAAATACTTTCATACAATCTAAAATTAAGAAATTTTATTGATTATGCCTCTATTTTTTTTGCATATTCATTTTTGAAATGAATTATCTCTTTTTTTGTTGCAATTTTAGAATATTGCTGAAACAATCTCTTGCTTTTTTCTTTATCATTCAGATAAATAGCATCAATTAATTCTAAATAAATTTGGGATGCCCTCTGTTTTCTTTTTTCTGTAATAATTAAATAAATAATTACAATCAATAAGATGGCACTTATCATAATAAATTCAATGTAATGCTCCATGATATTCACCTTAATTATTTAATGATATTTAATCCTTTTTTTTCTTTTTTATTCATCTCCCATATTAGGGTATTGATATAAATATAATTATAATGGGAATTGTTAAAATTCTTAATTTCAAAATTTTGAATCTTTATTTCATAGGCATGCTGATAGTTTGATTTTGGTTCTACTTTGGTTAAGTTTTTATGGCCAGCAATTGGGTTTCCAGCCAAAGAAAAACTATTGATAGCGATGGTAGAGTTTAAATGAATAATGGAATAAGTTTTTGGATCATTGATGGATTTTAAATCAAAAATAAGTTCAATTTTTATACCATCTTTTTCCAAAATGATAGGTCCAATGAAGATAGCTTTATCACTAGACAATTTCATAGGCAAATTATTCTCTTTGTCAATTTCCTTATTTGTAAAGGAGAATAGAGACCAGGATACAAGCAATATAATTCCTTTAAAAATTTTAGTATGCATCTTTGTTTTAATTACATACCACAATTTTAGGTAGGCTAAAGCTTGTTACAAAGCAATTATGAGTTAATTACATATTTTTACCTGAGTCCTTAAAATTGAAAATAAATGAATTGATTTGAATTAAATACTCCTAAAAAATAGATAATTAAGGATATATATATAATTTTTAACCAAAAATGAGAGATTTTCAAGAAGCTAGAATCGGTCTTTGTTTTTTCTAGGAGGAATAAAATAAGGCATAAGGCGAGGCTGGTAATGATTGATTCAAGTTTTAATTGTCCAAAATGGAAGTTAGAGGCAAAAAATATTTTTTCAAAATAAATTTTTATGTCGCTAAACGAATTTAATCTAAAAAATACCCATGTGAAACTTACTAAAATAAAGGTATAGGCTTGGGCAAGCCAAGCCAAGCCCTTTTTTGTTAATTCTTCTCCTGAAATTATTGGAAAATATCGCTTAAATAATTGGGAAATAATTTGAAATATTCCATGTAAAGCACCCCAAATAACAAAATTCCAAGAAGCTCCATGCCACAAACCTGAGAGGATAAAAACAATCATAAGATTTCTATACCAAATGGGAATGCGAACCCGATTTCCTCCAAGACTGATATACACATAATCCTTGAACCAGGTTGAAAGGGAAATATGCCATCTTTTCCAGAATTCCGGTATAGATTTTGATAAATAAGGTGCATTGAAATTTTTCATTAAATCAAATCCTATGATTTTGGCGGCTCCTATAGCCATATCTGAATATCCGGAAAAATCACCGTATATTTGAAAAGAATATAAAAAAGTTGCTAAGATTAATTCTCCCTTTGATTTTGTTGAAATATCTCCATAAATTTGATCGACTAGAATTGCCAACCGATCTGCGATAACCACTTTCTTAAATAATCCCCAAAGTATTTGAAGAATTCCTTCCTGAACTCGTTGGGTATTCCAATGCTGCTCGCGATAAAATTGAGGTAATAAATTTTGTGGCCTTTCAATGGGGCCTGCTACCAACTGAGGGTAAAACATGACATACAAACTATAAATTCCAAGATTTCTTTCAGCTTTTTGATTGCCACGATAAACTTCAATCGTATAACTCATGGCCTGAAAAGTATGGAAAGATAATCCAATGGGTAGGATAATATCAAGGGCGGGTAGGGCCCAATGAGTACCTAGAAATGCTCCAATTAATTGGAAATTCCCATCTATAAAATGGTAGTATTTAAAAATGGCTAAAACCCCTATATTGGCAATTAAACTTAGGATTAAATACCATTTTTTTATTTTTTTCTGACTTTTTTCAATTAATATTCCAGCAAAATAATCAACGATAATGGTAATCGCTAAGATCACTATGTAAATGGGTACAAAAGCCATGTAAAAATAGCAGGAGGCTAATAATAACCATAACCAACGAAATCGATGGGCTAACAACCAATAGCCCGAGCTGACGATTAAAAAAAATACCAGAAATAAAACTGAATTGAAGACCATATTCCTGTCTAAGCCCAACAAATTTAGTTTTTTTTACCTAATTTCTTAAATTATTTCCTATTTTTAAAAACGATAACGTTTGTAGTAATGGGAAAAATTAAGGTCGCAATCTTGGAAGATGATGCCGTTTTATTGGAAGAATTAATTAAGTTTTTCCATTCCAAAAAGATTCAGGTCTATCCAGCTAATAATTCTGATGAGATTTTAGAAGTCATAAATAGCAAAGAAGATATTGATATTTTCTTGGTCGATATTAATGTACCTTCTATTTCAGGAATTAAAATAAATCGAATCATCCGAAATAAATTTACACAAATTCCCATTTTTATGATCACAGCCCTAGGGGATATTCATAGTAAGAAAATTGCTTTCGAGGGTGGTGCATCAGACTATTTGGTAAAACCCTTTGAATTTGAAGAATTATGGATTCGTCTTTCCTCAGCTGTAAAAAGAATCAGGCAATCTGCCTTAGTCAATAATTTTACGAAAGGCCCCATTCGAATAGACTTTGAAAAACATTTGGTATTTCGGGAGGATACCGAAATTATTCTTACTCCTAAAGAGTTTAATTTATTTACTCTCTTATTAGATGCCAATGAATCTTTCGTTTCAAAAGATAAAATTGCTAAGAGGTTGTGGACAAACAACATGGAGGTAAATGAAAATACGATAGAGGTTTACATCAATTTCTTGAGGAGAAAATTGGATAAGAATTTTGAAAAAAAGCTTATTCATACCAAAATAGGTGTGGGTTATGCGATGATTTTTTAATATGACAATTAAATCAAAAATTACCATTGGTTTAAGTTTTATTGTAAGTTCAATTATTACAATACTCTTTTTATTTTTTATTTGGAATTTTTCTAGATTTCGAGAGACTGAATTTCAGCAACGTTTAAAGAATAGAGCTGTTTCCACTTTTCAAATACTTACAAAAGTAGAAGAAGTAAACCCAGAAATTTTATTTGAAATTCAGGAGAATACTGTCAACCAATTGGTAGATGAATCAATTACCATTTATGATCAAAATTACCAATTGATTTACGCAAATAAGAACCAAATCCATCCATCTCCTACCATTTTTTCAGATAAAGAATCACAATTTTATGAAATAGATGGTGGTGTGGAAGTGGGAGAATTTAAATTTGAATTTAATAAGGAGGATTATTTTATTAGAGTTTCTGCAAAAGATGAAGGAGGAGAGGCCTATTTAAATTTCTTATTAGCTTTATTAGGTATTTCCTATCCCTTTATTATTCTACTTATCTGGCTTTCAAGCAATCGATTTATCGGTAAACAATTTAAACCATTGGACGAATTTATTTTTCAATTAAAAAATATTGATCAAGAGAATTTAAAGGATTCCTTGCCTAATTCCTCCAATAGTCCCATAGAAATACAAACCTTAATAGATGAATTTAATTCTATGCTGGAAAGAATTAAAGTTGCTTATGATAATCAAGCACAATTTTCTGCTATGGTTTCACACGAACTTAAAACCCCATTGGCTAGATTGTCCTTTCAAATTCAAAATTTACTAAACCAAGATAAACCAGCTATTCAAACGGATTTTTTAAAAAATCAATTGGTGCAAATCAATGAAATGGCTAGTATGATAGAGGCTTTAACGGTTTTGATCTCCCCAAAGGAGTCTACCAAAGATCACCAGGATATCATTTTTGTCGATGAAGAAATTGCCTCTATTATTCAATTAAAGCAAAGAGATTATCCAAATTTTAAGTTTCATTATAGAGTTGAATTGGAAAATCAAGATTTAGATTTACCAAGTATTCAAAGTTCAAAAAAATTATTTCAGATGATTCTGGATAATTTAATCCAAAATGGAATCAAGTATTCAATCAATCATAGCATAGAAATAGAATTATCTATTCATTCTCAACATTCTGAAATAATCTTTCGGAATCCTGGAGATAAAATCATCGACTTTGATAATGCGAAATTATTTGAATCTTTTACCCGATTCAACCAAGATAAAAAAATGGAAGGGATGGGTTTGGGTTTATCTTTAGTAAAAAGAATTTTAAATCATTTGGGCTATGATATTTTTTACAATTTTAATGAAAATCATCTTCATGTTTTTAGAATTATAATTAAATAGTTTTATTTTTTTCTTAAAAAGTGAAATTTAAGGTCATTTTAAGGTCAATATTCTAATTTAGCAAGGCCTTTTTCTCCAAAAAATCATAGGGCGAGAATTTTAAACAATTATAAAACGTAGAATTTATTGTTGATTATGAAGACACTTTTTAAAAATTTATTTACACTGGTGATTATTTTTTCCGCTACAATCACCAATTATGCACAAACCTTCCAGGAAGCTTTATTAGAATTAGCTAGTGAGCGTCCTTCAAAAGCTGAAAATATGGCTAAAACAATAATTGCTGCTAATCCAACAGCAGAAAATTATTTTGAATTAGGTCATTTTTATTTAAGACTTAGAAATTGGGACGAAGCTGCAAAAGCATTCAATCAATCAAAAGAATTAGATTCTAAATCTAATTTACCTGATATTGGTCTGGCGACTATATTAGTTGGACAGGGTAAATTAGCCGAGGCAAAGCCAAAATTAAATGAACTGTTGGATGGAACCAAGGGAAAAGATGTTCCTGCTATGTATAGAATTATGCAAGCTTATACCATGTTCTACGATTTTGAAGAATCAGAAGAATTTAATCAATCGAATAATGATCCAGGGGAAGCGTTAAGAATTTTTGATATGATTCAAGAACGAATCCTTTCTAATAAAAAAGAGGAGGAGTATCCAGGTATGTATATCGTAAAAGGAGATGCTTATATCATTCAAAATAATGGAGGAGATGCTGTTACGGCTTATGAATATGCACTGAAAATGGATCCGAGTTTAGTAGAAATTGAAACCAAAATTGGTTCTATTTTCTTAAGAGGAAAAAATTACAAGGAATCACAAATTCACTATAAAAAAGCCATTGATTTAAACCCAGAATTTGCACCTGTCTACAGAAAATATGGAGAATATTTGATTATTGGTCAACAATTTAAAACAGCCTCTAAATTCTTTAAAGATTATTTGGCGAAAGCAGAGCCAACACCAGAAGACTATTTACAAACAGCTAAACTTTTATTTTTATCCAAAGATTATTCTTCAGCATTAGAATATACTGCCATGGCTGAGCAACTAGGAGTAGAGGATTTAGATATCTTTAGAATGAAAGGTTATTCTTATATCGAAGAAAATCAGTTTGAAATTGGCTTAAAAAACTTGGAGGAAATGGTTGCTTCAGGACATAAACCATTCTACCAAGATGATTATTACTTTGGTAAAGCTTATCAAGGTTTAAAAAACGATTCCTTGGCTTTGGTTTATTATGACAAGGCTGCAGAATTGGATACCAATAATAATGTTTATATGTTAATTCAAGATATTCATTATTCTAATAAAGATTATTTGGCTGCTGGAAAGGCCATGGAAAAAGTCATTGGTTGGAATTTAAGCTATGGAGAAATAAGTTCTATCGATTATTTCAGAGCAGGGATGGACTTTTACATCGCAGCAGCTTATATGGACAGAGAGGATACGCTGGGTCGCCCTGCGATGGCCATGCATGCAGATTCCTTATTTTCATCCGCCATTGAATTGAATCCTTACTGGCCCCCATATTATATCAATAGAGCCAGAAATTTAAATATTGTTGATTATTCGGGCACCCAATGGTTGGGAAAAACGGATTATGAAAATTTCCTTCATGTTTCTGATTCCCTAACGGCTGCTGGAAATGATCAATATAAAGCTAATCCAAAATATCATTTTGAGGCCTATAAATATTTAGGAGGATATATCATTGCAACCGATACCAATGAAGGAAAGGAAGATCGTGTTAAAGAATATTTCGATAAGGCTTTGGAGATTGTTCCAAATGATCCTACCATCACTGCGTATTATAAATCCTTAGAGGAACCAGCTGAGGAGGAATCAGTCGAAAGTGATGAAAGTGCAGAAGCCATCAAAGAAGATGATTCTGACGAGTCAGCTTCCTAATGATCAATCATTTTAAACAAAAAAAATCTGCGAAACTCGCAGATTTTTTTGTTTCTAAGCAGATTGAATAAAGTATTACTAATTTTAATTATGAATAAACTCTTAAAGATTTTCCACTTAAAGAGGTATTATATACTACTAACGAACGATTTGTAATATTATTGGATGGTGTACCTGCAGTATTGAATACAGCTCCATGTTCCCGACAATAATATGATCCATTTGAAAATGTCATGGCATTTCTATTTTCATGAGGACAAATACTCGATGCAGCCACATAGGAATTTGCCCCTGTTTTGGCAATTACCACATTATTTTTAATTATATATCCTCCAACAGATGCCAAAGATGTAGCAATACTTAGGTCAACGGTGAAATCCACACTAGATGATGGACTTACTCCCGCAGCTTGTGTACATGAACTTAAATTGGAACCAAGGCAATATAGAGCCAATAAAGAGGCTCCTTTAAATCCTAATGATTTTATAAACTTGTTTCTTGAAATCGCATTTTGTTTCATTTCCATAATTTTAGTTAGATATTTCCCAAAGATTCAATATTTATTTTTAATTGTTATAAATGAATCGATGAATTCCTGAATTCTATCGTTTATTCGGATTTATTAAAATAAAACTGACCTATTTTACAGTTCCAACAATTCTTTTTATCGCAGTAATTTTTTTTTAAAAAATACAAGGCTTGAGACTCCATCGCTGAATTAGATTCAATACCACTTTTTTTAAAACCTCGAATAATAAAATTATTTTCAGATTTTAAATGATTGAGGCTTTCTACAGCTCTTTCAAGATATTTACCTTGATTTTTTAGTTTTCCATAAAAATAGATAATCGGTATAATCGCATTGATATAAATTAAATCTTGTAGATAATCACTACTCATTTTCTGTTTCCTATTGATTTTTTTTCCAAAATCATAATGCTCTTTCCAATATCCTTCTAATTCAAATTTTAGCATTTTTTTTAAGGCAACTTGATTCTCAATGGATAAAATAAAAGAAACAATAGACAATTTTTCGGTAATAAAATGGATGAATTGAGCAATTCTTGGCCCAGGAAAATTACTCGGCCTTGTTTTAGAAAATTTCCATTCATGTTTTTGTAAATAATCACCCTTAATTTGATATTTATTTTTGAAATGAATAAACTCCTTTTTTAGTAATTGATAATATGGTTCGGGTACATCCTCCTCTAAAAAACCACCTAGACCCAAATAAATGGATTCGATTTTTAAGGTATTATCTCGATAATGTAAAACCATTTTTAAAGGGATCATTTTTAATAATAATTCCATAGGTTGAGTATTTAAATGTAATCCAAAAACCCTCCCTAATGCTTGGTAAAAAGTTCCTTCCAAATCGTGTAGATTTTCTTCGTAAATTTCCATTAATTCTTGTGATTTTGCTTCCAATCTTTCAAGTAGCATTTCATGGAAATAGGAGTGAAGATATTCCTTTGGAATTTGTCCAATCATTTTCTCACATGGGATAAATTGAAAAGATTCCATCAAGGAAATGGATCCTAATTGAGTGTATTTGGATAATACTAATTGAGGGATTTTTTTTCCATTTTGATAAAATATTTCTCCGTCTTTTTCCCAGATAACATGTAATATCACATTCTCATACTCTTTGTTCTCAGGATGCTTATGCCGAAACCAATCAGAACTTTTTACATGTAATTCAACTGTTCCAACCCATAATACATGATCTATGATTATTTTAGCATCTTTGAAATCAGGCCCAGAATCTTTATTTAAGCTGCCAGGGTCTTGGATGATTATGGGAAAACCTTCTTCTGTTTTTAATTCATGAATTTCAAATTGAATTTTTTTCCATATCTGGGATAAGATCGCCTCATTCATCTCTTTTTTTTCTAAATTTCTTTAGAAGAAAAGAAATTTCCTAACAGAATAATGATATTATGAGTTCCTTTTGGCTTTGTTTACAAAATAAACACCCATTAATAAAACTACTAAGAAAAGAATATGAGAAAAATAGATTTTTTCTCCATCCAGTATCCCCCAAAAAAGGGCCACTACTGGAATTAAATAAGTGACTGAAATGGCTATCACCGGACTAGTCATCAAAATTAATCGATTGAACACAATCATAGAGATAGCTGACCCTCCTAGGCCCAAAATACTGACAAAAAATATGGCAAATAAGCGATCTGAATCGATTTCTGCAGTAAAAAAACCTTGACTCATTAAAAATAAAAAGGAAATTGGACCCAGTACCATGAATATTCCTGATGTAGAAGTTATCGGGTCAAATTTTGATAATTTTGAACTAATAATATGGGAATTTAATCCATATAAAAGTGTGGCAATGATAACCCATATTACATGGATATTAAAGGCAAATGAAAATTTTTCACCCAGCATCGATAGACCTAAACAACCAATTAATCCTAATAATATCCCCCATGTTTGTCTGGATGTTACCTTTTTTGAAAAAAATAAAATTCCTAATAGTAAGGTGAACAAAGGGGTGAAGGCGTTCAACATTCCTGATAAAGCGGAAGGGAGGTATTTCCCAGCAATAGAAAATAAGATTGATGGAATAAGATTGCCTGATAGCCCAGCTATTCCTAAATAAATCCAATCCTTTTTTTCAATTTGATGTCTTCTTTTTATAAAAAAAGGGATAAAAAATAGAAAGGCAACAAATATCCGTAGGGATCCAAGTTCAATAAAATTTAATCCACCCAAGGCTTTTTTTACCAGGATAAAAGAACTTCCCCAAACTAATGATAAAAAAATGATGGAACCTAAGACACCGGCTAGGTTATGAATAATTTTTTTCATTAAGTATTTACGATATAGACCTCTTCAATTTCATTAAAAATTTCGCATAATTCTTCATAAGAATGGGTCGTTACCATTCGATTTCTGATAGGTTTGAAATTTTCTAATCCCTTGAAATAACTGGCATAGTGTCTTCTCATTTCCACAATTCCCCCATGTAGTCCTTTCCATTTTAAAGAAAAATCTAAATGGTTTTTGCAAACCCGAATTCGATCTGCTATAGTCGGTGGTGCTAATTTTTCTCCCGTTTTTAGGAAATGTTTGATTTCATTAAATATCCAAGGATAGCCAATAGAAGCTCTTCCAATCATTATTCCATCTACTCCAAAGCGGTCTTTGTATTCTTTTGCTTTTTCCGGGCTATCAATATCCCCATTTCCAAAAATAGGTATTTTGATTCGAGGATTTTCTTTTATTTTCGCAATCAAGCTCCAATCTGCATTTCCCTTGTACATTTGAACCCTTGTTCTCCCATGTATGGTTAGAGCTTGAATGCCAATGTCTTGTAATCTTTCTGCTACTTCCTCAATATTTTTCGTGGAATCATCCCAGCCTAATCTCGTTTTCACTGTAACCGGTAAATGGGTTGAATCAACCACTGATTGGGTCATGGCAACCATTTTAGGGATATCTTGCAATAAGGCAGCCCCAGCGCCTTTACAGGCCACCGCTTTTACCGGACATCCATAATTTATATCAATTAAATCCGGTTGAACCTTGGTGGCAATTTTAGCACATTCTGCCATCGTTTGAATATCACTTCCAAATAATTGAATCCCAATTGGCCTTTCATATTCAAAAATATCCAGTTTTTGTACAGATTTTACCGCATCTCTGATCAATCCTTCCGAAGAAATAAATTCGGTATACATCATATCAGCTCCATTCTCCTTGCATACTTCTCTAAATGGGGGATCTGAAACATCCTCCATAGGAGCAAGTAATAATGGGAAATCTCCTAATTCTATTGGGCCAATTTTAACCATTTCTTTGAAATATTTTGTAAATTTACAATCTAATTAGCATAAATGGAAAATTCTATAAAATTTAAAACTTTTCAACTCTTCTCGCGATTAATGATCCTCTTTGGATTTTATCTCTTAGGAGCATTTATTGGTCAGTTATTCGGATTATTAGCAGTAATTAGTCTTTTGAAAGTCAATATGGAGGCTTTTACCTCTCCTGTTGAAGTAGCTGAGTTTATAATGAATTTTATTAGCGATCCTGCGGGCTTTAATAACGGACATAAAGCTCTTTTGAGTTTTCAATGGTTCTCTGCTTTGGGCGGGTTTATTCTCCCTGCAATTGCCTATAATCGATGGATAGAAAGAGGTATTTTACAAAATCACTTTCTAGAAAGCGCTAATTGGCAAGTTTATGTTTGGTGTTTTATCATAGTTATTATTTCTAACCCTGTTATGGAGGCAATTTCTTATTGGAATGTTAATATTCACCTACCCGCTGCCTTTCAAGAATTGGAAAATTCCATGAGAGCTACTGAAGAAAGCCTTACAAAAATGACCCTTTTCTTTCTAGAAATGAATAATCTGACAGAATTTCTTACCGTCACCTTGGTGGTTGCCGTTGCCGCTGCAATCGGAGAAGAATTATTCTTTCGAGGGATTATGCAAAACCTCTTTTTGAAATATTTGGGGAACCCACATATTTCCATCTGGCTGACAGCCTTAATTTTTAGTTATATTCATTTTCAATTTCTCGGTTTTTTCCCCCGGTTATTCTTAGGAGCTTTTTTAGGCTACCTTTATTTTTGGTATAAAAGCCTTACTATCCCAATTATTTACCACTTTTTTAATAATTTCTTCATCGTCGCAACAGCCTATTTTTATCAACAAAATGGATTAAGCCTAGATGAATTAGTCGAAACAAAATTGCCCGAATTATGGACAATTCCCTTATCTTTGGGTCTAGTAGTTTTTTATGTTCAACGATTAAGAAATAACCGAGTATTATTATGATGGATTGGAAACTTCTTCATAAATCTGAAAGTCAGTTGGAATTAGATTTAATAGCTAAATTCCTCAAAGAAAACCATGGAATAGAAACTGTTTTAATTAATAAACAAGTGAGTGGTTATAATCTTGGCTTTTGGGAACTGTTGATTCACCAAGAATTATTGGAAGAAGCCAAGCGTTTATTGCAGGATACTTTTAATTTATAACACCAACTTGAAAAACTTAACTAACCTTCAGCAAAGAATATTGGCAGCTATTTTTTTAGCACCTATCCTTGTTTCGTCTATTATTTATGGGCCTCTTTCTTATATCATCCTTTTCGTCGTTATCGGTGCCTTGACCCAATTGGAATTTTATAAATTAATCGGGAGTATTGAAGGTAATTTACCATTGACTTTTTATGGAACTTTCTTAGGAATATTCATGAATATTTTGGTTTATTTGGTTGAAAAAGGTCAAATTTCTTTCTTCAACTATTTTTGGTTAACCCCCTTTATTACCTTAGTATTTTTTATTAAACTCTACAAACCAAACGACGAAAGACCTTTTCAAAATATTGCCTATACTTTTCTCGGTATTATTTATGTAGCCTTACCCTTTGCCCTCATGACTGTCTTGGCATTTGCAGAGACGGGTTATTATGATTATCAAATTGTTTTAGGTTCGTTTATCCTTCTTTGGGCCTCAGATTCAGGCGCCTATTTTGCAGGAATCAAATTCGGTAAAACTAAATTATTCGAAAGGGTCTCCCCAAAAAAATCTTGGGAAGGGGTATTAGGGGGCTTGATTTCTACGATCATGGCAGCCATTATTTTATCCTCCCAATTTAAAAACCACGATCCGTGGCAATGGATTACCATTGGTATCATTATCGTAGTGGTAGGAACCTATGGTGATCTAATTGAATCCCTCTTGAAAAGATCCATCAATATTAAAGATTCCTCTAATTTTATTCCAGGACACGGAGGCTTATTGGACCGTTTTGATGGTCTTTTGCTCTCTATTCCATTTATTATTAGTTTTATTAAATTATTTTAACTTTTTTTCGTTGAGTATATAAAAGGATTTTTATAACTTTTCAACATGTTCGGCCTAAAGAAATATTATTGGTTTTGGATGATTGCCTTTCTGGTAATTTCTAATCTTACTTTTTCCCAAGGAAGAGATAAAACCATTCAATTTGTTGCTCGAATCGTTTCAGAAAATAATATGGATTTTTTACCATCAGCCTATGTATTTAATAAAAATGCCGGTAGAGGTGGAATTTCAGATAATTTCGGTTTAGTGGAATTGTACGTATTCCCTGGTGATACAATTGAATTTTCTTATGTTGGCTATGAAAAACAAAAATATGTCGTAAAAAATGATAAAGAAATCGTTCAATCTGCTCTCATTAGATTGAAAGAAAAGTCTACTATGCTTCAAGAAGTAACCGTATTTCGTCACCAAAATTTAGAGGAATTTAAAAAAGCCATCCTCAATATGGAATTACCAGATGCAGAGGATCGAGCAAATATGGCAAGGAATTTGGAACAATCTAAGCTTTCAAACCTGGCTATTCAAGCTGGGCAATCTTCCAATTTTAATTATAAAAATTTCTCTGATAACATGATTTTCTCTCAAACTAATAAAACATTTTATAATAATGCATTATTAGGACTGACTAATCCCTTTGCCTGGGGTAATTTCTTGAAATCCATTAAAAATGGGGATTTAAAACGACAAGAAAATCGAGATGCTTATTTTACTCTACCCCGAGAATCTGTCACAACAGGGGATTATTTGAAAGAACTAAAAACAAGATAGTTTTTAAATTTTATCAAAAAACTTTTACAATTTTTTGCTTTTTTTTTGTTGGGGAAACATCACCCCTTACCCCCTGCAATTTAAAATTAATTAGTTTTATTTTTAATCAATTTATTGGAAAAAAATTCCTCACTCAAAAATTACCAGTTTATGCATGAATCAGGATATTTTTTCACTAAAATTAAATTTATGTTCCTTTATTCTAAAATCAAAAATTGATACGGTTTAAATTTAAAATTTTTTAATTCAATTTTTGAACCAGTCCATAAATCCTGAAATTTCTTTTTATCCGCAATTAAATCCATTAAATTAATTTCTACCGGTTCCCTCGAATAATTAAATAAACAATGAATGGATTGGTGATCCGTCTTTCTACTAAAACCAACAATTGATCGATGCAAAGAGGGTAACCATTCAATATTTTTTCTGTCTGAAAATGCTTCTTTCGATTTTCTTATCCGAATCAATTTTTGAGTTTTTGAAAAAATTAACTGCTCATTCGTCCCTTTTCTTTTTCTCAATTCATTTTTTTTCCAATCAATCACCGGCCGATGCATCCACCGATTATCATAAGATTTGCCCCGATCTTCCAAATAAGAATAATCATTGATATATGCAACTTCATCCCCATAAAAGATGATTGGAATTCCACCCAAGAAAAAAGAATGAGCTTGCATCATGATTATCTTATCAATAGATTCTGCAATTAAATTTTTATTTCTTAATTCTAAACCCTTTTCCAATCCACATAAGGAGGCTAATGTACCTGAAATCCTGGCATCATTCGTTTTTGGATTGATTGCAAATAAAGCTCCCATGGCCGAACTTAACTCATGCTCACCACTATAATATTCCTTTAGGAATTTTCGATGTAAATAAGGCGTATATCCCACATTCTCAATCATATAATCGTCAAAGCCAAGTCCTATATCATCATGACAACGGGTATAATTGATCCATGTGGCTCCCATTGGCTTATCCTTTAAAACCTTTTGGGCCTCCAACATAATTCTCGTATCTTGGGTGGCAAGAGCATCCCACTGGACAGCCATTTGAGTTGCATTATAGGCAATATCACATTCATGGGCAGTGAACCTACCAGTACCAAAATATTCCATAATCTGATATTGCCTATAATGCAACCAATAAAGCCATTCCAGGGCTTGAGATTTCTACACATAAGCGAATAAAACGTAATAATTGATGAGCCTGCGGGAGATTCTGGCAGGTCGTGCCCATTTCTTTCCAAATGAAAGCCGGTGCATCAATCCTTAAAACATCTACCCCTATATTGGCATAAAAAAAGATGTTTTTCAACATTTCATTTAATACAATCGGATTTTTATAATTTAAATCCCATTGATAAGAATGAAAAACGGACATCACCCATTTATCCAATTCCTTCACATAACTAAAACTCCCTGGCGAGGATTCAGGAAAAATTTCAGGCATGGTTTCATCCATGATATCTGGAATTTTCCTGTCATCATAAAAATAAAAATAATCCTGATATTCTTTAATCCCGGATTTGGCTAAATTCGCCCATGAGTGGCGATGAGAAGTATGATTTAAAACAATATCAATCATTAAATAAAGTTGATTCTTCTGCATCTCCTTTTGGAAATATTTCAAATCTTCAATTGTTCCAAAACGGGGATCTACCTCCCTGAAATTTGAAACAGCATACCCACCATCACTCTCTCCCTTCGGACTCTCAAAAAAAGGCATTAAATGAAGAAAATTCACACCCAATTCTTGAAAATATTCCAATTTTTTGGGCATTTCTTTTAATTTTCCAGCGAATTGGTCTACATATAAACTCATCCCCACCAGATTCTGATCGGCAAACCAAATATCCTTCTTTGATTTTTCCATATCCCGATCTTTTAAATCATTTCTTCTTTCTGAAAAAGAAGAAAACAAAGTTTCAACTATGGAATTAAAATGCTTTTCTGATTCAGGTAAATGGCCATACAATTCCAGATAAATATCTTCAAGGTCAGCTATATTCGCATCATATCTTTCTTTGAAATCAGCTATATAGTTCGAAGAAATTTGATATTCCTTTGCCAAAAGACTAAATAATTGAGAAAACTTTTTTCTATACACGATTATTCAAAAATAGAATGATTTAAATTTTTAAAGGCCTCCATGGCTCCTAAATACAAACAGGTTTTTGCCCCCGCTTTATTGGCATTTAGGGTGAGATTTTTCCAGTCTTTCAATCCGAGCCCCTCAACCGAGCCAATTTGGTCTAATTGATAAAGCATGGCTCCCACAAATGCATCTCCCGCACCGGTTGTATCTACTGCTTTGATTGGATTACTCGGAATAATATGTGTCTCTCCATTCAATCCTAACAAGGTCCCTTCTTTTCCTAAAGTAATAGTAAATACACCCTTACTAAGCTCAAATAATTCTTTTGCTGCCTCGTTTAATTGATTCTTTCCAGTGATTAAATAGGCTTCTTCATCACTTAATTTACTAAAGTTAGCCTTAGCCAAAAAGTTTTTTGAATGTTTAACAAAAAGATCAATTTTATCCGAAAATAATAAATGTCTATAATTCGGATCAAAACTGATAATTTTATTATTCTCCACAGCCTTCTCCAATAAACCATAATAGGTTTTTTCAAGATCTCCTCCTAAAAAAGCCGTTGCAGAACCAAAATGAAAAATAGTTTCATTTTCTATTATTAGATCCTTTAAATCCTCCATTCTTAAATATTCATCCGCATCCCTATTGAAAACAAAATCTCTTTCCCCATCCAACATTAAGGATACAAAAGCAAAAGTGGTAAAGTGCTCTTCACTTTGAAATAAAAAATCAATATTTACCTTAAAATCTCGTAATACAGAAAGTAGTTGATCCCCAAATGGATCCTTCCCGACCATCCCACAAACACTGACCTTTCCCCCTAAAGCCCCGATGGCAGCTGCCACATTCATGGGTGCCCCTCCTGGTTTTTTTACAAAATTCAAACCTTCTTTCAGTGAAGAACCTTTATCGCTACAAATCATATCGATTAAGGCTTCTCCCGTACAAAATACACTCATTTGAATAACCTATTTTTTTGTTTTTATATTGAATGTCAATAATCCAGCAATTCCTAAAAAGCTTCCTGCAAACATAATGGCATTTCCTGGATCTCCTCCCAAAAACCTATTATATATTTCACCAAAACTTAATGTCTGAATAATCATCGGTATCACAATCATCATATTGATGATTCCCATATAAACACCGTATTTTTCCTTTGGTATGTCTTTTACAACAATGAGATATGGAACCCCCATCATGGAAGCCCAAGCTATTCCAAATCCAATCATTGGTAGAAATAGACCGTATTTATTCGTTATTTCCGGCATGATAAATAAACCGATTGCTGCTAAAAACAAAGTCCCTGCATGCGTAATTTTCGGAGAATATTTCTCCGCTACTCGTACCAAAAAAAAGGCCGAAAGAAAAGTAATTATATTATAAAATCCATTTACCAGACCCGTCCATGCCGCTGCCTCCTCATATAAATGTTTATCCAAATCCGGACTGGTACTCCAAACTGATTTGGCAATACTCAAAGAAATGAACTGCCAATAGACAAATAAGGCATACCATTGAAACAAATATACCAAGGCTAATTGCCATAATACCTTGGGCATTTCTTTTATTGCTGAAAATATTTCAAATAAGGGATCTAAAAATCCCCCTTTTTCTGCTTTCATTTTCTCTAATTCTTCGGGGCTAGGAGGGATTTCTGGAGTTTTTGAGACCGACCATATAACGGAGGTTATCGAACAAAAACTACCAAATAAAAAGGATCCATATACCCAATACGGGATTCCTGCAT